>NZ_CABUIW010000004.1 GCF_902491705.1 uncultured Lactobacillus sp.
TTGTTCTTTATTAAATTTAGTCATAATAAAAGACCCAAAAGTGTCTAACTTTTGGGTCTCACTTCATAATGAATTAGATAAGTGTTTTTTAGTAAAAATTAGTCCATAATATAAGTAAATATTTTAAGTACTAAGGAAAAATATATATGGGACTTTTTGATTTATTTAGTAAAAAACAGCGAAAAGCTAATCAATCTTTTTTAGCGCAGCAACGCAGTCAACAAGCGATTGCTAGGATTCAAAAATTAGATTTGCCTGCTGAATTTAAACAACAATTGATCAATGCTAAAGTTTTTGATATTTGGTTTAACAGTAAAGAGTTAAAGCCACTGGCTGATTTGCTTAGCACGCATCCAAATGAAGAAATTGAATATAGTGCAATTGGCATCAATGATCAAAGTGAGACGGTAATGTTAACTTGCACAAATAAATCTTTGATTATTTTGAGTAAAAAGCACTCTGAAGAAAATACTAGAGTTATTCCATTGACGCAAATCAAGAGTGTGATTTTGAAGCATCAGATTACTTATGATGAATTAACCTTGATCGTTAATAATGAAAAGCTTGATATTAATTCTATTAACAAAACAGCAGCACCAATTTTAGTTGAAGCTATTAAGAAATATTCAAATAATAATGATGACTTTGATAATCAAGTAGAGCAGATTAAGAAGCTTAAAGAATTACTTGATCAAGGGATTTTAACTGAAGAAGAATTTAAGGCAAAGAAGAAAAAGATTTTAGATATTTAAAATAAAATAGGCGAAGCCAATTGGCTTCGCCTATTTTGATACTCCAGACGTTTAGTGGGAGAGAGAAAGTAAATTTGAACGCCTGGAAGGTATTTAATTAAATTGTTTTATTCTTCAGGTGCAACTTCACCTTGTTCTTCAGCTAAAGCCTTCTTGTCTAGAACTCTGAAGAATGGCCAGTAACCAGCAACTGCAATAACTAAGCAAATTGCTTGCCATACAACGGCTTTCCAGTCACCACCGGTGATAAGGAAACCGTTAAGCAAGGTTGGAGTAGTCCAAGGAACACTTGCGATTATCATATGAATAACATGGAATTTGAATAAGAAGTAAGAGATACCTTGTAATACCAAAGGAATAGTAATGAATGGAATTGCAAGAATAGGATTTAATACAACAGGAACACCAAACATAATAGGTTCGGAAATTTGGAAAATACATGGAACTAAACCTAAGTGGGCTAATTGCTTATAACGTTTACTCTTAGCAAATAACATACAAATTACTAATCCAAGAACTGCACCAGTACCGCCCATGGCCATACCGAAAGTTAAGAAACCATCAGCACAAATGTGAGTTGGTACACCACCATTCATGGCTTTATGCATGTTGTCCATTAAGAAATTACCGTAAACAGGACCGGCAACGATACCAACAGTGTTGTTACCGTGAATACCAATAGTCCAAGCAAAAAGAGTAAAGAAGGTAAATATTTCCATACCCCAGAAACTACCAAGAGTAGCTGTAAGTGGTGAGAAGATCCAAGTAATAAATGCATTGATGTCTAAGTGAAGCAAACATCTGATAACCCAGGCACCACCTAAAATTACTAATGCAGGAATTAATGAAACAAATGAACTAGCAACTGCTGGAGGAACTGAATCTGGTAGTTTGATAACGATCTTGTGTTTAATAAACCAATTGTAAACTTCACCAGCTACGAGTGAAACAATAATAGCAGTAAACATACTTGAAGCACCAAGATTAGCAGGATCTAGTACCATTTGGTTGTTTAATTCACAAATGATGAAGGCAACAGCACCAATTACTGAAGCTGATAGACGATCAATTTTATTTTCACGAGCTAACGTGTAAGAAATACCAAGTGCAATGATTAAACCGATTAAACCAGTCGACATATTGATTGGCGCATTTAAAATTGGCAAATATGGCTTAATGATATTGGACCAGCCAGGAACTGGTAAGTTGGCAATAATCATAAAGATAGAGCCAAAGATTGTAAATGGAACAGAAATGATCATCCCGTCTCTTAGGACAATCATATATTTGTTTTCGCCCATTTTTCCCAGGGCAGGCATTAATTTTTGCCTTGTCCAATTCATGAATTTATTATTTTGCATTTTTATATCCTCCTAAAATGAATAGTTCTTAATGCAAAGTATGTAAACTTAATTAACTAACTAAAATGTAAGCCCTTTATTGGATATTGTCAACTGTTTTTTGTAAAAAATAAAAAGCGTTGCAGCTTAAGGTATAAGCCGCAGGCGCTTTGTGCCTAGATCAAAAGTTTTTCTGACTAATAATGAATAACCGCCAAGTAAAGGTGCAAACTTAGTTTGTCTAGCAATTTGTAATTGAGTTTGCGTAGCTTCTAGGATTGGTAATTTGCTCTTTATCTGAATTAAAAGCATCGGCAAGTTTTCGATTAATGATGAGTCCAAATAGATAATTTGTGGTGAATAACTAGCAATAATATTATTTAAGACTAAAGCAATGCCATCTACAAAATGAGTGATTGAATCAACTACTTCTTTATTTCCTTTAACATAAAGCTTAGCTACTTGTTGCAAAGTTAGATTGTTAAGACCATTATATTTAGCAACTTCGCGCAAAATAGCTTCTTGAGAACAATAATCAATCGGATTGAATGGTTTAACACCATCATCAGTTTGTATTAAAAATTGCATGTTCTCAATGCTACCAGCTGCGTCCTGATTTCCTAAATATAGATTTTCATCAATAATGATTCCGGCACTAATTGTTTCGTTAATTGTTATTGAGATTAGATTCTTAATTTCATTATTAGAAGAAAAATCACGCTGAAAAATTGCAGCCGCATTGGCGTTGTTAAGTACAACAACAGGAACTTGGTATTCCTTCTTTAAACAATCAACTAAATCTTGATCATCAGATATAGGAGATATGTAAGTATTGTTAAATACTTTCGTGTGTACTGAGATTGAAATACCTAATAATCCATGGACAGTATCTTTAATTGAAAAATTAGCAATTTTTTTCTTCAATAGTTGCCGAATTTTTTCACTAGGTAAGTTATTAATAGATATTTCTTCAAATCTGTTAACTTGTCCGTTGGTATAAGTTGCCATTATATTGAGGTATTCTTTACCAATTTCTATATTAATGAAAAAGCCAAAATCTTTATTAAATTCAATAAGCTGAGGCTTTCTGCCTCCATTTTTAGTACTATGACCCTCACCAATTTCAACTACATATTGTTTTTCAAGTAATTCTTCTAAGATGCTTGAAATAGTTACTTTGTTGATTGAAAGATCCCGTGCAATTTTACTACGAGAGATAGGGCCATAATTAATTACGTGCCGAATAACGGATCGTTCATTATTAAGACGCATGGTATGTTTGTTAATAAACATGAGATCAACCAGCCTTTCTACAAGAATTATACATAACTTTTTGAATGAAAGTGTTTACACGGAGTAAAAAATAATGTATTCTGTAAATGTATCGAGTATGTAAAGTAAATTAACTAACTTTAAGGAGATGCATAAAATGGCTATTTTAACCATTGATGTAGGTCAGAAATTCGTTCGATATGGCTTCTTTGATGAAGCAGGTAATTTAACTGAGAAAGGTCAGTATCAAATACCTAGAAAATCACCGCAAGCTTTTTATGAATCAATTGCTGATTTAACTACAGAAAATAGTGTAGACATAAAAGCAATTAGTATTAGTTTTCCTGGTTTTATTAATGTAGATAAGAAGATAGCTATTCGAGCAGGCTCCTTGAGATTTTTAGATGGTCATAATATTAGTCAAGATTTACATCAATATATTGATGACCAGATTAAAATTTTTATTGAAAATAATTCTAATTGTGCAGCAATTGCCGAGAAATTAAAAGGAAATGCTCAGGACGTGAGTGATTTCGCCGTAATTACTTTAGGCAATGGTGTTGGTGGAGGAATCTATATTAATAACCAATTGCTTAGAGGAACCGGCTTTTCAGCTGGTGAATTCGGCATGATGATTACAGATTATACTGGGCACGGCTTTAAGAGTGCTCACGAATTAGCCTCAACTGCCGCATTAATTAGTGAATATTCCAGGATGCGTGGAATTCCTGATGGATTAGTCGAAGACTATCAAATCATGTCTGAATTAGATGATCCTAAGGTTAAGGCTGTTGTTGAAAATTGGGCAACCTATGTTGCAATTTGTATTTTTAACTTAGCTTGTACGCTCAATCCGCAACGCTTTTTAATTGGAGGAAGCATTAGTCAAAATAGCGAATTGATCCCAATTATCAAAGAAAAGCTAAATCAAATTCCTAACTGGACAGATTTTCAAGCAGAAATTCAATCTTGTCGCTTCTTTAATGATGCAAGTCTTTATGGTGCCTATTGGGCATATATAGGAAGTAATCATGTTTCATAAAAAGTTAGATAATTTCCCTAAAGATTTCCTTTGGGGTGCAAGTTCTGCAGCTTATCAAATAGAAGGTGCCGCAAAAGAAGACGGTAAAGGTGCTTCTATTTGGGATAAATATACACATGAAAAAGGCAATACTTATAAAAATACTAACGGTGATGTAGCAGTTGATCATTATCATCACTATAAAGAAGACGTTCAGTTAATGGCGCAAATGCATCTTAAGGCATATCGTTTTTCAGTTGCTTGGAGCCGCATTATTCCAGATGGTGAAGGTGAAATAAATCCAAAAGGAATTGAGTTTTATCATAATCTGATTAAGGAATTGAAAGACCACGATATTGAACCAGTTTTAACTATCTATCACTGGGATTTGCCATTAAAATTGCAAGAAAAATATCAAGGTTGGGAATCACGCGAAACTATTAAAGCTTTTCGTCATTATGCTCAAGTTTTATATCGTGAATTTGGCGATGAAGTTAAATATTGGATCACCATTAATGAGCAAAACGTATTTACATCAATGGGTTATCGCTGGGGCACACATCCACCTAAGAAGCATGATATTAAAACTATGTTTTTAGTGAACCATAATGTAAATATCGCCAATGCTTTAGCAATAAAAGATTTCCATAAAATGGTGCCAAATGGATTAATTGGTCCTAGCTTTGGCTATGGACCTGTATATCCTAAGACTTGTGATCCTAATGACGTTTTAGCCGCACTAAATGCTAAAGACTTTAATGATAATTGGTGGCTAGATGTTTATTGCAGAGGCAAGTATCCATTTTTCACTAAAAAGCAATTGACTGATCTTGGCATTATGCCAGAAGTTACTGATGAAGATCGCAAAATATTAGAAGATCCAGCAGCACATCCTGATTATTTGGGGATTAATTATTATCATGGCGGAACAGTTCAACAGAATCGAATCGAAAAGCCAGTCGATGATCAAAAACAAGAGCGTACTTTTAATAAAGTAGATCCATATTTAATGCAACCAAAAGGCGATCAAGCTCAAAACCCAGAAGTTCCTATGTTTAATAATGTAGAAAATGGCTATGTTGATAAAACTAAATGGGGCTGGGAAATCGATCCTACGGGAATGCGAATTGCTTTGCGTGAAATTTATGAAAAATATCAATTGCCAATTATGATTACCGAAAATGGGCTAGGAGCAATTGACACAGTTAAAGATGGAAAGATTAATGATGTGTATCGAATCAACTATTTAAAAGATCACGTTAAAGCAATGAAAGAAGCAATTACTGATGGTGTAGACTTAATCGGTTATTGTGCTTGGTCATTTACTGATTTGCTTAGCTGGTTAAATGGTTATTCTAAACGTTATGGCTTTGTTTATGTTGATCAAAACGATGATGAAAATGGAACACTAAAGCGTATTCCAAAGGCAAGTTATGATTGGTATAAACAAGTTATTGCTAGTGATGGAAATGATGACAAATTGTTAAATCATGATGAGGATCATAAATAATGAAATATTTAAACGGAAATTGGCTAGTGCGTGACGGCTTTTCAATTGATTATGGACAAAGCATTTATGATAGTGAGATTCAAGATAATAAGTTAACTTTATGGGTGCCCTTTAAAGTAATCACTGATCCTGGCATGACGCTAGATGACGGGATGCTTACTTTAGAAATTTCTTCTCCAAGAGAAAATATTATCCGCACTAAAATCATTAATTTTAAAGGTGTAATTGATCACGGTCCAAAATTTGATTTGAATCTTGATCATCAATTTAAGCCAAATATTTTTGAAGATAGTGAAAAATTTGTTGTTGAATCAGGAAATACTCGCTTAGAAATTCAAAAAGGCAAGCAGATTTTATTTACGTATTTTTATAAAGATGAGATGCGTGCTGAAGTTCCGGCTCGCTCGATTGCTAGAATATTTGATCCTAATGGTCAAACACATATTTCAAATTCATTTGTTCTTGAACCTGGTGAAAAGGTCTATGGCTTAGGTGAAAGATTCTCTAATTTTGTTAAAAATGGTCAAGAAGTTAATATGTGGAACGCGGATGGTGGTACTGAAACGATCCAATCGTATAAAAATATTCCACTGTATTTATCCAATAGAAAGTATGGTGTGTTTGTAAATTCTAGCGCTAAGGTTTCATTTGAAGTTGCTTCACAGCAAGTTGATCGTGTAGAGTTCTCTGCTCCCGGTCAAGAACTTGATTATATGTTTATCGGCGGAAAAGATAATAAAGAAGTTTTGGATCATTACACTGCTTTGACAGGACGTCCACCTCTTCTACCTGCTTGGAGTTTTGGATTGTGGCTGACGACATCATTTACTACTAAATACGATGAAAAAACCGTAATGAGTTTTATTAACGGGATGCTTGATCGTCATATTCCATTATCTGTTTTTCACTTTGATTGCTGCTGGATGAAACCAACACAATGGTGTGATTTTGTTTGGGATCCTGATATTTTTCCAGATCCAGAAGGATTGCTTAAGAAGATTCATAATAAAGGCATTAAAGTCTGCGTTTGGATTAATCCATATATTGCTCAAAAATCCCGCTTATTTGAAGAAGGGATGAAGAAAGGCTACTTTATTAAAAAAGAAAATGGCGATGTATGGCAATGGGATAAATGGCAAGCTGGCATGGCTATTGTGGACTTTACCAATTCAGATGCAGTCAAATGGTATCAAGGCTATTTGAAAGAACTACTTCATCAAGGAGTAGATGTATTTAAGACCGACTTTGGTGAAAGAATTCCAAGTGAAGGCGTTAAGTTCTTTGATGGATCAGATCCTAAAAAGATGCATAACTATTACACGCTTTTATATAACAAGGTTGTTACTGACGCTATTAGTGAAGTTAAGGGTGAAAAAGAAGCACTTGTCTTTGCTAGAAGTGCTACTGTTGGCAGTCAGTGTTATCCAGTTCACTGGAGTGGAGATTCATCATCAAATTATTCTTCAATGGCTGAAACATTAAGAAGTGGCCTGTCATTTAGCATGAGCGGCTTTGGCTACTGGTCGCATGATATATCAGGTTTTGAAGCTAGTGCAACACCAGATTTATATAAGCGCTGGAGTCAATTTGGCTTATTAAGCTCACATTCAAGATATCACGGCTCAACTACTTATAAGGTTCCATGGTTATATGGGGATGAAGCTGTAGAAGTAACTAAGAAATTTACTAATTTGAAATTACGTCTATTGCCATATCTTCTTACGATGTCTAAGAAAGCACATGACCATGGTACGCCGCTTTTGAGACCAATGGTTTTGGAATTTCCAGATGATCCAGGTTGTGAAGACCTTGATATGCAATATATGCTGGGGGACAGTTTATTAGTTGCTCCAATATTTAATGATCAAGGAAAAGCACGTTTTTATGTACCACAGAGTAAGGGCCAATGGATAAGCTTACTTACAGGTGAAAGTTATGAAGGCGGACGCTGGTATGAACAAAAATTTGATGAAAAGACGTTGCCATTATTAGTGCGGCCTAATTCAATTCTCGTAGCTGGCGAGCATGATGATCAAACTATGTACGACTACAGTAAGCATCCAGTGATTCATTTATTTAATATTCAAGATGGTAAGAATTCAGCTGTAGTTACTGATAATTATGGTAAAAAGGTAGCAACTGTAACTTGTGAAAAAATAAATGAAAAAGTAGTAGTAACTACAGATAATATTGAAGCTTTTGACTTGGTAATTCATCAAAGTGATCATGAAAATGTAGTTATGAAGAATAATCAACGACAAGTTAAAGTAGATTTATAAGATGGCGAAGGGGATGCCCTGCGCCATTTTTTGGAGAAAACTATGAAACGAGAACTAAGAAGCAAAGTGTTTTTACACGGCGGTGACTATAACCCTGAGCAATGGTTAGGTGAGCCTGAAGTTATTAATGAAGATTTTGCTTTGTTTAAAAATGCCGTAATTAATACCGTTACAGTCGGAATATTTTCTTGGTCAAAGTTGGAGCCAGAAGAAGGTAAGTATGATTTTGCCTGGTTAGACAATATTTTTGATCGAGTTGAAAAGATGCATGGCTACGTGATTTTAGCTACCCCAAGTGGTGCAAGACCAGCATGGCTAGCACAAAAATATCCTGAAGTTTTGCGGACTACTCAAAATAATATGAAGCGTGGTTTTGGCGGAAGACATAACCATTGCCTGACTTCGCCTATTTATCGAGAAAAGGTACGTGAAATTAATACTAAACTTGCAGAACATTTTGGTAAAAGATCAAGTTTAGTTTTATGGCATATTTCTAATGAATATTCAGGTGAATGTTATTGCGATTTGTGCCAGCAGGCATTTAGAGATTGGCTGAAAAATAAATATCAGACACTAGACAATCTTAACCATGCTTGGTGGAATACTTTTTGGAGTCATACCTTTACTGATTGGAATCAAATTCATGCTCCTTCTCCTGTTTCAGAAATGGGCAACAAAGGGATGAATTTAGACTGGAAGAGATTTGTCACGGATCAGGTAATTTCATTTATTGATAATGAAGTGGCGCCTTTAAGAAAGATTACTCCGAACATTCCGGTTACTACAAACATGATGGCAGGTAACCCATTAATGGATCCATTTGCTGGATATAATTATCAAAAAATTGCTAAGCATCTGGATATAATTTCTTGGGATTCGTATCCTCTTTGGGGTAATGATTTCCAATCTACTGAAGAATTGGGGCAAAATGTAGGATTAATTCATGATTTTTTCAGAAGCTTGAAGCATCAGAATTTTATGATTATGGAAAATACGCCATCTCGCGTTAATTGGGCTGAAATAGATCGCGCTAAGCGGCCAGGGATGCATCAACTAGCTAGTCTGCAAGATATTGCTCATGGCTCAGATTCGGTTCTGTATTTCCAATTGCGAGCATCTCGAGGATCAGCTGAAATGTTTCATGGTGCAGTCATAGAGCATCGTCATCCTGAAAAGACACGAGTCTTCCAAGATGTAAAAAATGTAGGACACGACTTAGAAAAAATTGCTTCAATTTATCCAACTAACTGTGCTCAAGCTAAAGTAGCTATAGTTTATGATTATGAAAATGTTTGGGCATTAGAAGATGCAGAAGGATACAGCAGAGAAAAGAAAATTTGGCAAACAATTCAAAATCAATATAAATATTTCTATCAAAACGACATTCCGGTTGATTTTGTTAGTCCTGATGATGATTTCAGTCAATATAAATTATTGATAGATCCTATGCACTTTTTAATGTCTCAGGATTATATGAACAAGTTAGAGAATTTCGTTAAAAATGGCGGAAATGTTGTTGGTACGTATATTTCTGGTGTAGTTGATGAAAATATACTGGCGTACATGAATAAGTGGCCTAAGCAATTGCAAAATATTTATGGAATTGAGCCACTTGAAACTGATAATTTATATCCAAGTCAGACTAATAATATTGAATTCGATGGTCAATCTTATCAAGCATATGATTTTTGCGAGACAATTGATAATCATGAAGCAGAGGTGCTTGCAAAATATACAACAGATTTTTATGCAGGAGAACCGGCTATAACTGTTCATGAATGTGGCAAAGGTAAAGGCTATTATCTTGCTTGCCGAACAGATACTGATTTGTTGCAGGCACTATATAGTAAGATTGCTACCGAACTTGATTTGCTTCCGCATTTACCAATTAAAAAGAATACGATGAAGATTTCAATTCAGGTTCGTGAAAATAATGCTGCAAAATATCTTTTTGCTCAGAACTTTAGTCATGAAAAACAAATCATAATTCTTGAGCATAAAATGAAGGAAGAGCTGAGTGATCAAGTTGAAGAAAATGAAGTAACGCTTGAGCCATATGGGACTAAAATTTATCAAGTTTAACTAAAAGAATAAATGGCAAATCGAATAAACGATTTAATGAAAATTAACCATGATTTAACTAAAATTTTAAAAATTTTCGCCATACTAGTCTCAAAAAATAGAGGGACAAGATTATGGGCTTTTGGATGTTTTACGTTTTGCCATTGTGCATTTCGTTTGTATTGATGCTAATAGCTATTCAATTATTTAAACGGCAAATAAAAGTTGGAGCATATTTAGTATATTTTTTAGCAGGAATCAATTGCTTGGTTGCTGCTATTTTTGCTGTCTTCTATATCTATGCTTTAGTAATTGAGCTGTTGACGCCGCATCTGTTTACTAAGTGGGGCTGGATGACATTTTGGGATGATAATGTAGTGTTTGTACTTGCTACGGTAATTTTGATTGCAATTAACCTTCTAGTTTGGCGGCGTAGTAAGAGAATCCAATTAAAACTGCGATAAAAGAAAAAATATTTGCCATATTCAGCGCTTGCAATGATAATATAAAATCTGTTGAATAAAATTTTGAGGTGAAAAGATGACATTACCATTTAAAGCAGTTGCAGTTGATATGGACGGTACATTTTTAGATGACCGTAAACAATTTAACCATCAACAATTTGATCAGATTTTAACTGAATTGGCTCAAAGAGGAGTTCATTTTATTGTTGCTTCAGGTCGTCCGTTCGCACGATTAAAGCAAGACTTTAGCGGCTTCAGTGACAGAATGGATTTTGTGACTTTGAATGGCGCTAGACTAGTTATTGAAGGAAAAGATGCAGGCGGTTTTCCTTTGAATAGACAAGATGTACTCGACTTAATTCATAGCGTGCATGAAAAGTACGGTAAAATGGCCACAATGGTTTTTGAAAAAGATGTTGCATATCTTCATACAGAAGTTCCTAAAGATGAACGTGATTTCTTAGCATACTTTGCTGGTAAGAGCGCAGAAATCGACGACTGGAATGATTTGCCTAACGAAGACATTTATCAAATTACCTTCAGTTTGGACAGCAAGAATGCACCAGAAGTTGAGAAGATGTTTAATGAAAATCACAAAAATCAAATCTCAGCTTTTGCTTCAGCTACTTTTGCTATTGACGTGAATGTTAAGGGGGTAAGTAAAGGCAGCGGTCTTAAGCGCTTGCTCAAGCAAATGAATATGACCGGTGACGATTTAATTGCCTTTGGCGATGGTGGCAATGATATTCCAATGCTTGATTTTGCTAAATATTCTTATGCAATGGCCAATGGTATGGATGAAGTGAAGAAACACGCCAAGTTTGTGGCTCCAGCTAACACCGAAAACGGTGTGTTTAGAGTATTGCAAAAATACTTGGATGAAGATAAATAAAAATATTCTTGCAAAATTAAAGGAATATGATATATTCTAAGTAACTTATTAGAAAAAAGAGGAAATTGCCATATGATTCGTTTATTGAATCTCTAATACTTAATTTGTTAAATGAAAAGTACGCTTTGTACCTTATTTGGTGTACCCATTTTTGCATTAAGTATTAGCAGTAAACGAATCTGAGGCGATTTTTTTATAAAATCGACCCTTATTTGTTGCACTGTTAATTCTATTGCGAATGACAGTGCTTTTTCTTTATAACAAATTAATTTTAGGGATGTAAAACAATTCGTTAAGTTGTCATAAAGAGAATAATGAGGGAAAACAATGGGGTTAAAAGATTACCTAAGAATAAACCATAAACGTGCCTTTTGGGTACTTTTCTTAATAACACTTACTCAAGCAGCAACAACAATTTATACGTATTTAACTAGTCCAGAATTAAACGCAATTTCAAAAGGAAAGTTCGTTTTGTTTGTTGAACTAATTGCAATGCAATTTATTATTGGGCAAATTTGTAATGCAAGTTTCAATGTAGCAAGTGTGCAACATACTGAGCAAACGCAGAATTTATTTCATCAAGTTCGCCAGAATATCGTTCATCACTACTATCAAAAACCGGTTAAAGTGTCAGAAATGGAGAATCATCTTGGAAACGACTTGCAGATGATTCAAACAAGTTACTATGATGTATTCTTTTACTTTGCTTGCGATTTAATTTTCATCATTTTAACGATTGGAACGCTGTTTACCTTTCACTGGATCTTAGTTGCATATAGTTTAATAATTAGCTTTTTTGCAATTATTGTTCCTAAACTTTTAGAAAAATATACTAATAGAGCTACTGAAAAGGTTTCTGCCAAAAATACCCAATTCTTGAATTTGGTGGAAAATTGGTTTAACGGTCTTGAAGAACTTAGAAGATATAAGAATAAAAGAATTTTAAAAAAGAAAATAGGTGAGTCAAGTAACGAGCTAGAGCAAAGTGAATATCAACGCGATAAAAGCTTGATTTATGTAAATATGGTTGCAGCCATTTTTGACATTATGGGACGCGTTGGTGTTCCTGTGATCGCCGGAATTTTATTTTTTAATCATCAAGTAAATTTAGGTGCAATTTTAACTGCAGGCTATTTTGCTAACGGGATTTTTTATAGCGTAAACAGCTGTGTAACTAAGTATGCCCAACTGAAGTCGACTAAAACTTTGAGAAATCAGTTGTTAGATTTGCAGAAAGTTGAAGCCGAGAAAAAGTTTGATTCAATCGATGAGATTAGTTCGATTGAACTAAAAGACGTGACTGTTCAATATAAGCACGGTGAAAAAATTGTATATCCGGATTTAACGATTAATCGCGGTGAAAAGATATTACTTACAGGTGATAGCGGAACAGGCAAATCTACTTTATTGAAAGTAATGTTAGGAAAAATTAAGCCAGCAAGTGGACAGGTCTTGTATAAAGATAGTTGGGGCAAAATTATTCATCCTGATATGAATCAAATCGGCTATTTGGCGCAAGATTTAACTATGTTTGATGCAAGTATTTTAGAAAACATCACGATGTTTAATTCGAAGCTGGATTCGAAAGCCGCTACTGTGGTAAAAGCAAATGAATTTGTTAAAGATGAAGAACGCTTCAAGAAAGGGTTAGATACTGAAATTGAGGTAAAGCATGATTTGCTTTCAGGAGGACAGCAACAAAAAGTTGTTTTAATGCGGGCGTTAATTCATCAAAAATCAGTTTTGTATTTGGATGATGCGACTAGCGCAATTGATCAAGAAGCTACAACGAAAATTTTGCAAAATCTAGTACAAGGCAAGCAAACTATTTTGATGGTTGCTCATAATTTGAATGAAAAACAAAAGATGCTGTTTGATCGTGAAATTCACTTGGAGGGGAAATAATGAGCTGGAAAGAATTGTTTAAATTAAACCCGTGGTATTTTAGTCTAGCAGTCGCACTTCAAATGTTAGGTGCGGCAATTGAAATTGGTGTAGCGTATTTTTTAACGTTGCAATTTAATGCAATACGCAGTCATGATCTAAGAATGTTTATTTTTTGGACTAGTCTACAGATTACTTGTTATGTCCTTTTGTATATTTTCTATAACGTGGCAGGGATCATCTGGCAAAAGCATGTGCAAAATTATCTGCATGTAATTAGACAAGAAATGACTGATCATTATTTTGAAGATGGCAAAAAACACCATGCAAGTGGCGTGCAGAGCCGGTTAACTAATGACTTGAATTTACTTCATAATGACTACTTGAATTCGTTTCGTTATATTGCAGGGATGCTAGTGAGTGTACTTAGTGTTGCCTTAACGCTTTTTACATTTCAATGGAGCTTGTTAGTAGCGTGTCTAATCTTTGCGGCAGTTCAAATTTATCTGCCTAAATTAATGGATAAACCTCTTCAAAAAGCTACTAATTTAGTATCTGATGAAAATAAAAAATATTTGAAGACTTTAGGTGATTGGCTGATTGGCTTGTCAGAACTCCGCAGATATTTGGCAGGACAAAAGTTGTTTGAAGTGATTGCTCAAAGTTCAGGAAGATTAGAGAAGGCTAACGTTCAAAAGCAAAAGGTGGATCAAGAATTAGATTATCTGAATCAATTGGCTTATTCACTAGGGGATGTTTTAATACTGCTACTAACTGGATTTTTGGTCGCAAATAATTTGGCAGTTTTTGGATTAATTGCAAGTATTGGTAACTTTAGTTCAGCCATGTTTGGCTCACTTCAAGGTATAGCTGATTATGGTGGCAGAATGAAGGCAACTAAGAAGTTGCGTCAAAAAATCTGGCAATTAAGAACAAAGATTACTAATGAAAAGAGTGCGGATTTAAAACAGCCTGTATCGTTTTCTACTAGCAATTTAGCAATTAGTTTTGAAAATGGTGAAAAAATCAGTTTTCCAGACATTCGAGTTAATGCTGGTGAAAAGATTTTATTAACTGGTGACAGTGGAGCCGGTAAAAGCACCTTGTTTAGGCTAATTTTAGGAGAAGTAAAAGCAACACATGGTCAAATTCAATATTTTGATGCTAATGGCAAAGAGATTAAACCGGATTTAGCTGAAATAGGTTATATAGCACAAACTCCAACGCTGTTTCCGGCAACAATTGCCGAGAATATTACTATGTTCAATAATAAGTTGAATCAATTGGTTAATAGAGCAGTTGAAGAAGTACAGCTTGCTGGTGATATAGAGAAGTTTCCTGCTGGAATAGAAACTGAAATTAATTTAGATTCGCTAAATATTTCTGGTGGTCAAAGACAGAAGATTGTTTTGGCTAGAAGTAAAGTTCACCAAAGTAAGTTGATTTTGATTGATGAAGGAACTAGTGCGATTGATCAAAAAGCTACGATGAAAATTTTGAAGGAACTGGTTAAGACTGATGCAACAATTGTATTTATTGCACACAGTTTTAATGAAGGGATGCGTAATATATTTGATCGTGAAATTAGTTTAAGCAAATAATTGAAAGAAAAAAGAAACTCATTTTTTGAGTTTCTTTTTTCTTGTATATAAGTTTTTACTTTAACCAAGTTTTTTCAAAAATATCTTCTTTAAAGCCGCAGGTTAAATTCTTGTCATCTACAACTAAAGGACGCTTGATTAGCTTACCATCTTTGGACATCATCTCAGCAGCTTCATCAATTGTCATAGTTGGAATCTTATCTTTTAACTTTAATTGACGATAATGTTGACCACTAGTATTGAAGAAATAGCGTAATCCGCGATCTTGATATTTGGTCATCCATCTAACTAGATCTTCTTTTTTAGGAGGAAGTTCCACTAAATCTTGAAATTCATATTCTACATTGTGGTCGTCCATCCACTTGCGTGCTTTTCTTGAAGTAGAACAACGCTTGTAACCGTAAAATTTAATCATTTTAGTCACCTTATTTTTCCATATGTTCTCTGAAAAATTCGATTTCTTCATCATTAGCAATGTCGGCAATTTCATCTTTTTGGTTAACGAAGAATACGTGACCGCGTGGATTATCTGAATCGCCATATGACTTGCAGATGGCATGAACACCGCGACCTAGTAAGAAGCCAAAGAGAGTGAATTGCATATCGTGTAAGAAATCTTCATTTGATGTAATCAAAAATGATGGTAAGAAATTATGATTGATGTATTTTTCAACATCTAATTGTTCATGATGATTTCTGACCGCTTCTTTAGTAAAGTATAAGCTGCTGGCACCTTGCAAGGTGCTTGGAGTTAAGATAAATGAAGCAGCACAGTTAAGGCCTACAGCTCTAAATTTTAAGTTAAGTGGCTTATAAGGGAAGAGTTTAGCATAGTCTGGGTTGGTCAAAATGGTTACATATTGTTCAGCCATTTGACCACCAGCACTGTCACCAACGATAAAGACAATATTTCTATCTAAGCGGTATTCTTCGGCGTGGTCGTCAACCCAGTGCATGTAGCGGTCGACATCGTCTAATTCATCAGGAAATTCGGCGTTTTCTGGAGCTAGACGATAGTTAGGATTGATAAAAGCAAAGCCGCGTTTAGCTAAGTTCATACCATAATATTGATAAGTTTCTTTAGTGCCGTAGATCCAGCCACCACCATGAATGTTGATGATTACGGGGAAAGGCTTATCCGTTTTTTTAGGAAGATAAACATCTAATGTGTTCCAGTTTTTGTCTGGTCCATAGGGAAAGTTGTCGATACGCTCAACTTCAGGGATGTCGTGTGGCAGATTGCTGTCACGTTTATCATCGCTTTTCTTGCAACCGACACGATATTCTTCAACAAATCTTTTGATTTTTTCTGTAAGTTCCATACTTATATCTCTTTTCTAGCGATTTTAGGTCAATTATACTTCAGAATGATATAAGAGACTAAATCAAAAAAATTCAATTTATTTTAAAATTAGGCTTGCATTTTAAATATCTTTCCCCTATAATAATTTATGTTCTGTTGAGGACATACAAACATACACGATGGTCTGGTAGCTCAGCTGGATAGAGCAACAGTCTTCTAAACTGTGGGTCGTGGGTTCGAATCTCACCCGGATCACTAGAATAGCAACGCTTTGATGCGTTGCTTTTTTTGTGTCAAAATAATTTTGATTATAAAATCTATTTAATAACTTTGTACAATACAAAATTATGACAAATATTAATCTATGCTTACATATAGAGCGAATCTATTGACTAAAATATTAAACGAGATTATTCTAAATTTGATTTCGTATTTAAGAAGATCAACGAGTGTGAATTTTGATATTTTTCACATGATGGAGGAAAAGAAGATTGACTACAACCAAAAAATTAATTATTAAATTGGCATGCGCAACCGCTTTAGGAACTGCAGGAGTAGCATTAACTCAAGTAAATCGACCACAAGTTACTGTTAATGCATCAACTACATCTGTTGCAGCACGTGCACTTGGGGTAGATGTTGCCAGTTATCAAAATGCTGACTTATCTAGCCATGCTCAAGCTGGTGCGCAATTTGCAATCGTTAAAGTAAGTGAAGGTACTTCTTACCGTAATCCTAAGGCATCAAGCCAGATTTCAACCGCTATTTCTAATAACATGATGCCAATGGCATACCACTTTGCTACTTTTAGTGCTAACTCTAGTGCAGCTGTAGTAGAAGCAAATTATGCAATTAAGGCAGCTCAAGCATTTGGTTTGCCAAAGGGTTCTTACATTGCTTGTGACTATGAAACTGGTCAAGGCAACAACATTTACAGCGGTAAGACTCCAACTGCTAACGCAATTATTGCTTTTATGGACCAAATTAAGGCAGCAGGCTACAAGCCACTTCTTTATGCAAGTTCATCAGTTTTACAAAACAATATTGATACTAGCAGCGTACTTGCCAAGTATCCTAACTCATTGTGGGTAGCTTCATATGCTATTTCAGGTAGAATTGATAATCCTAACTTTAACTACTTCCCATCAATGGATGGTGTTGCTATTTGGCAATTTACTGATAACTGGCGCGGCTTAAGTGTTGATGGTAACATCACTGTTCTTCCATTATCAATTGATGGAAACGTAACTTCAAATAATGGTGCTATTTCACAAGCTCCATCAAACAATGATAATTCTTCAACCACTACTACAACTACTGATAAGAAGCCTGCTTCAACTACTAATGAAACAGCAACTTATGGCTATGTAATGAAGAAAGCTTACATTTACAACAAAAAGGGTGAACGTCAAAGCGGCTATTACGCAGCTTACAGTGGCGTTAACTATTATGGCAGCACTACTACTCTTGATAATGGTAAAACAGCAATCAGAGTCGGTGATGACCGCTATGTAATGGCAAGCAATGTCTTAGGTAACTCACGTGTAATGAGACGTAATGCTTACATTTATAACCACGCAGGAAGACGTGCAAATTGGAGAGTCTTAAGAAGAGGCACTCCAGTTAAAACTTATGGTTCACGCTTCAACATTAATGGTAAGTCTTACTACCGTATCGGTAAGGGCTTGTACGTAAAGGCAGCTAATTTCTAAAAAAGAATAATATCTAAAAAGTGCGAGTGAATATGCTCGCACTTTTTTTGTATAATTAGAATATCTAAGAAACGCTTAGATAATTTAACAAAAGGTGAAATAAATTTTGAAAAAATTAACAACATTAATCTTACTTAGTTTGATGCTGACTTTGACGGGATGTACGATGAATAAAAATGAAAGCAGTACATCTTCATCCGTTAAATCAACTAAAATAGTAAAAACTAAGCACAGTACTAAAAAACAAAAGTCTCAAAAGAAATACCAAGTAGTAGAACAAGACTGGAATATCAATCAAGACGGCGTAAATATTTATGGTCGTTTGTATATGCCACAGAACTTGATAGGTAAGAAAAAAGCAGTCATTTTGTCTCATGGCTTAGCTGGCAATTATCGAAATTTGGCAGACTATGCTAAAAATTTAGCCGGTCAGGGATATGTAGCTTACGCTTTTGATTATCCTGGTGGAGCTAAAAATGGCCGCAGCAGTGGCGTTGGTCAATTAGACATGTCAATTTTTACTGAAGAACAAAATTTGAAGACAGTCTTAAATGCAGTAAGAAACAGAAGCGATGTTGACCGCAATCAAGTTTCACTCTTAGGTGAAAGTCAAGGTGGGGCAGTTTCTGCGATGCTTGCTTCTAAATATCCTAAGGAAGTTAAATCATTGGTTTTACTTTATCCAGCATTTTCAATTACTGATTATGCTAAAGTTGCCTTTAAATCAATCGATAAAGTACCAAATACATTGAATTTATTTGGCTTTGTAGTTGGTAAAAATTACTTTACGAAGCTTTTTAACTATGATTTATTAAAATCAGCTACTAAGTATAATGGCCCAGTATTATTGCTTCATGGTTCAGATGACATCATAGTGCCAGAAACGTATTCAGAAAAAGCAAATAAAAAGTTTAAGCATTCAAGCTTACATATTATTAAGCATGCAGGTCATGAATTTAAGGGAACACATCAAAAAGAGGCCTTTAAGTTAATCGATAAATTTTTAAATAAATAGTGAGAATAAAAATGAAAAGAAAATATTTAAGCTTAATTATATTAAGTCTATTTAGTTTCCTAGCAATTTTCACCCACCAAGTTAATGCTGACGTGGATTATAGTATTAGCAATATCAATGTAGTAGCTAAAGTAAATCGTGATGGTTCATTGTCAATGCACCGGAAGATTTACTATGACTTTGATAGTGATGCGCATGGTTTACTTTATCGTCAGAACTTGAATAAAAACCAAAAGTTAAGCAATGTTCAAGTTAAAGTGAATGATAAAAAAGTTGCACTAAAAAATAGTCAACAAAATAATACATATCAACTTACGCATAAAGGAGCGTCGTATCGTTTTAAGGTCTTTCATAATATTAATGAAGATGACAACGTTAAAATAGAGTACTCATATAAAATCTTAAATGCGATTACTAATTATAAAGATACTGCCGAATTGAATTTCAAAATCATTGGTAATGGCTGGGATACAGACACTGATAATGCTAAAGTAACTGTACTTTTCCCGGGAAAAGTTCCTGATTTAAAGGCTTGGGCACACGGACCTTTAAATGGTCAAACTGAAGTGTTGCCTAAGCAGGGCAAAATAATAATGAAGGCTAGCGATGTACCAGGGGATGTAGGAATTGAAGTACATTCAATTTTTGATCCTGCGGTAACTTCGAAAAATACAAATATTGTAAATAAAAATAAGAAGAAAGCTATTGAAAAGCAAGAAGCACAGCTAGCAATTGAGGCAAATAAGAAAAGACAACGAAGAGTCTATCTTAATTGGGGCTTGCTGATAGTTTCTTTAATAAGTGGAGCAATAATTCTTATTAAGGAAATTTTGATAAAACCAAAAGGTGCTAAACCTAAGAAAATGCGTGATTTAGTGCATAATTACGAAATTCCGGATGTTAGTCCTGTTGCTGCACAAATTTTAGATGAAAATGACAAGCCTAACGCTAAAGCTTTTACAGCTTATATCATGCAATTAGCTGGCAAACATAAAATTAAGATTGAAGAATATCGCACTAAGCGTTTAAAGAAAATTAGATATCGAATTACTTTGGTTGATCAAAGTATTTTGAAAGATGATTTGCTAGAATTTTTGTTTAATAAGGTTGGCGATGGTGAGTCATTTACTACGCAAGAACTTAAAAATTATACTTCTAAAAAATTAGGCAAGAAATTTGATAAGTGGAGTAAAAAACACTACAAAGATGTAGAAAATACATTTTTTGATAAAGCTGTTAAAAAATATAAGAGCAATAATTTAGGTGTTGCAATTTTATTGATTGGAATCAGTATCATTAGTGGAATTTTTGCTTTCTTTTTATCTGAATCAATGCCGCAAATTTTTATTACACTTATGTTGATTACTTTTGTAATAATTATTCTTGCAATAATTGCTACGATTATAGGCAATAGACGATTGAGCATCTATACAACTCAAGGCGCTTTAGAAACAGACAAAGTACGCGGATTTGAGAAAATGCTTGATGATATAGGCAATTTCAAAATGAAAGATGTTGGAGACATCATCTTATGGGAAGATATTTTGCCATATGCTGTAGCTTTTGGCCTATCTAAGAAGGTAATAAAGCAACTTAAGATAGAATTTAATACTGATGAATTAAACGATTCTGTATTTGTTTATGCTCCATTTTATGTGAATGATCATGATAGTTTTGAAAGAAGCTTTGAACGCAGCTTTACTAGTGGAATATCAACTGTATCATCTATTTCTGGTGGCTCAGGCGGCTTTTCGGGTGGATCATCCGGCGGCTTCGGTGGCGGAAGCGGCGGAGGAGCATTTTAAAAGTACACGAATTTTTGTATAATTTATCTAAAAAAGGAGGAATAATTATGCCATTTGTACATATTGAATTAATTAAAGGTCGTTCAGACGAACAAATTACTAACTTGATGAAGGATGTTACTGAAGCAGTTCATAAGAATACTGGTGCTCCTAAGGAACACATTCACGTAATCATTAATGAATTAGGCAAGCACACCTACGGTCAAGGCGGTGAATGGAGAGCCTAAATAAAAAAAGTGGTCTTTTGCTTCAGGCAAAAGATCACTTTTAATTTGTTTAACTTAATTTGATAGTCCAGCCGTATTTGTCTTCTAAATCACCAAATTGAATACCGGTTAAAGTATCATACAATTTTTGAGTAATAGGACCAGCGTCTTTTTCATTGCCAAAGACATGCTTTTTACCTTGATAAGTGAGTGAGCCAACTGGTGAGATTACAGCAGCTGTACCCATTGCTCCGGCTTCTGTAAAGCGATCAACATCATCAATCGGAATTTTAGTTTCGATTGGATTAAGATCTAAGTCTTGGGCAATCTTTAAAATTGAGCGCTTGGTGATTGAAGGTAAAATAGAATCGGACTTTGGAGTTTGGAATTGACCATCTTTGGTAATGCCGTAAAAGTTTGCTCCGCCGAATTCATCAATGTATTTATGCTCTTTAGGATCAAGATACAAAGCATCGGCAAAACCGTTCTTTTTAGCAAGCAATGATGGCATTAAACTGCTGGCATAGTTACCGGCAGTTTTTGCTTGTCCAGTACCAAATGGAGCGGCACGGTCATAGTCGCTGACTTCATATGGCATTGGCTTAAGGCCCTTAATGTAGGCACCAACGGGTGTAGCGTAAATTCTAAATTGATAAGTTTCAGAAGGAGAAACACCTACAATTGGCTGTGTTCCCATCATAAATGGACGAAGATAAAGAGTGCCACCTGAACCATAAGGAGGAACGAATTCTTGGTTAGCCAAAACAACTTGTTTGACTGCTTCGACGAATTTATCTTCTGGATATGGTTCCATTAATAGACGTTTAGCTGAATTAGCCATTCGTTTAGCGTTTTGATCAGGTCTGAATAAATTAATGCCGCCGTCTTTTCTGCGGTAAGCTTTTAGACCTTCAAAAATTTCTTGGCCATAGTGCAATTCTTCGGCAGCTTCATTAAAAGTAATGGTAGAGTCTTGAGTTAAATGACCACCTTGCCATGCACCGTCTTTGAATTCATCTACCCAGCGGTAGGGAAGATCATGGTATTTAAAGCCAAGTTGATTCCAATTTAAGTCTTCTGGACGAGTTTTTGTCATGAAAAAGCCTCCTTATGTTTAATAGTACTTTCCTAAAATTATAGTTAGATTAAACTTAAAATACAACGAATAGCTTTTATTTCATTTTTAATTATTAAAAGTAAGCAATATAATAGATAAGATAGAAATTCATAAAAGTGGTGAAAATATGTACGATTATCGAAATAATATCAAAGTAATTTTAAATAAAACTGATGCAGATGATAAAAGCTTAGCTAACAGTTTAAACGCAATTAAAGCAATTATCTCAATGGCAGAAGGTGGCACAGCTGAAAAGCCTGCCTCTAAAAAAGAAGCTCCTAAACCTAAGAAAATGGCTAATACTCAATCAATTGCCCAAAGAAATGCGGATTTAAAGCAATTTAAGCAGCTATTAATGGGACTGACTGATTTGATCGAAACTCCTGGTGATGATGCCGCAAAAAAGAAATCGCTTGAGGCATTGCATAAATTAACTTTTGTGCCTGGAGTGGGTAAACGTTACGGCAACGTATTAGGAAAGCTTGATCAGGCAATTCAAAAATCTAAGACTACTACAGAGGCAGTTAATAAAAAGATTTTTGAAGATGCATTAAAGCCAAAAGAAGAACCTAAACGTGATTATCGCAAGGGTAAACGCTATACAGTTATTCGGACCCTTTCGGGATGCAATTTAATTAATGATAATGGTCAAATTGTTTATCGAATCAAGGAATCTCAAATTCATTCTTTGAATTTAAAGAGTGGAGATATCGTTGAGGCCATAGAAGAAAAAGACAATCCTAATTACGAAGCAGAAGTATTACGTGTAGTGGGCTATCGTAAATTGCGGACACGTGACTATGACCCAATTGAAGAATTTCGTTATGCAGTTGTTCAAGGAAAGACGGGTCAATTAGCGATTACTCGCAATATTAAAGGTGAAAAATTGCGTATTCGCGGCAAAGAAGTGACTATTCCGGTCGATTCTAGCTATTATCAAGGTGAAAACATCCACTTAGAAGATGGTTCAATTGTTGATTTAGCCTGGTATACAGGGGATGTAAGGATTAAAAAGCACCCAAGTGACGCTGTACAAATTCGCTGGATTTATCAAGTGGATCCACCTAAGAAGCCAGATTTATCTTATAAGAAGAAGGACAAATCTAAGAAAGACAATGCAGAGGAATTAACTAAGTTAGATATGAATTTGCATTATCAAAGAGTGGGTATTGCAATTGGTGATAACCAAAATGAGGGTATTCTTGAAGGTATTGTTACAAGATATAATGGAATTCCTATTCCAATTAATGCGTTTGAAGGTAAAAAGAAGATTATGGAGCGTCAAATCAAGGATCTTGACATAGTGATTCTGATGACCGCATATGCTGCTCATGATGCAACTTGGAATATTCAAGAATTTGCTTCAAAATATGGCGTTAAATTTGCGGTTTCTTCATCTAAAGGCTACCGTTCATTTGAACGTGCTCTTTATAGAGCAGAAAATGGCTTGCCAGCATATGAAGGAACACAATCAATTGAATATAAACAGGCAGAAACTAAATAATTCATTAATATTATTTTAATTTGTTGTAGAAAAGCTAATTTCCCGTTAAAATAAATTAACTAACTAAAAGAAAGGACGCTTACTGATGAAAAACATTACACAACGTTCCTGGATAAAAGGGCTAGTATTTTTAGCGGGACTTGAAATTATCGCAATTGCGATCAACTTCTTTTACGGTCCAATTAATATTGCTGTGGGTGGCTCTACTGGTATTTCGATTTTGGTTGATGCCGTTTGGGGAGTTAATCGCTCAGTGACAGTTTTGGTAGTAAATGGCTTAATGCTGATTCTAGCTGCGATTTTTTTAGGTAAAAAAGTTACTAAAAACGTGGCAGCAGGGAGTTTATTATTGCCGATTTTAATGGAAATTACCCCTAGTTTTGAAATAACTAATAATAAGATGCTTGCAGTAATATACGGTGGAGCATTAATGGGATTTGGAATCTCACTTCTTTACCGTGTTAATGCCTCAAGTGGTGGAACGACTATTCCACCAATGATTTTAAAGAAATATTTTTACTTGAATCCGGCAACCACTCTTACAATCATCGACATGGTAATTATCTTTTTGAATGTCTTCGTTGATGGCTGGGATGCATTTTTACTGGCAACATTTTCTCAAGTGATTACGACAATTACGATGCGCTACACTGAAACTGGTTTTGATAAGAAATACCAGGTGCGAATCATGTCGAACAAATATCTTGAGCAAATTCAAGATATGTTAAAGGACGAATACGAAGGTTTAACTATCTATAATGTTGTCGGAGGCTATAGTGATGAAGATAAACGCCAATTGCTGATCGTAATTGATATGCGTGACTATGGCCCACTTATTTCAAAAATTCATGCAATTGACCAAGATGCATTTATTATTACTGAAAATGTGGCCAAAGTTCATGGCGGACAATGGGGGATTTAAACTTAATATTTAAAATTATTGATATCAACTAAAAACCGTTGTATTATATAAGAGTTGTATTTGTGGAGACCTCCACATCTGCAACCGCACGGCTCGGGGTTAGAAGTCTTCTTGAGTAAGAAGCACCTCAGTTCGGCGAGTCTAAGTATTTTTTCGGAGGTGTACAAATGTACGCAATTATTAAGACCGGTGGTAAGCAATACAAAGTTGCAGAAGGCGACAGCGTATTTGTAGAAAAACTTGATGCTGAAGAAGGCAGCGAAGTAACTTTTGACGAAGTTATCCTTGTAGCTAATGGTGACGACGTTAAGGTTGGTACTCCATTAGTAGATGGTGCTAAGGTAACTGCTAAAGTTGAAAAGCAAGGCAAGGAAAAGAAGGTTGTAACTTTCAAGTACAAGCCTAAGAAGCACTCACACAGCAAGTATGGTCACCGTCAACCTTACACTAAGGTTACAGTTGAAAAGATTGAAGCTTAATTCAGAGGTGAAATGATTATGAATATTTTAGGTATGAAATTATTTGCCCACCACAAGGGTGGCGGTTCTACTGCCAACGGTCGTAACTCAGCTGGTCGTCGTTTAGGCGCTAAGGCTGGTGACGGTCAATCAATCCACGCAGGTTCAATTATTTACCGTCAACGTGGTACTAAGATTCACCCAGGCAAGAACGTAGGTCAAGGTGGAGACGACACTTTATTTGCACTTGTTAACGGCGTTGTTAAGTTTGAACGTCTTGGCAAGTTCAAGAAGCAAGTTTCTGTATACCCAGCTGAAGAAGCTAAGTAATTCAGAATATAATTAAGAAAGACGAATGGCGTAAGTCATTCGTCTTTTTTGCGCCTATTTATAGATTTTAAGACTTTAATTTTAGTATAATAAAATTTAATAAAGTTTAATAAAGTTTAATTATACTAAGCAAAGAAGGTTCTGACTATGGAAGAAAAGCAAGAATTATTATCATTGATTAATAATCGAATTAATCATGTTACAGACTTGATCAAAGAGCATGACGCAGATGTAATGATTATTTTTAATCAAGCAAATTATCGCTATCTCACTAACTTTACAGGTGAAGAAGCTCAACTTATTTTGACTGCTGACGGTGAGCGTACGCTTTTATCAGATTCACGCTTTGCAGGACAAATTAAAGCACAAGCGCCAGGTGAAATGGATGTAATTATGAAGCATTCTAGTGACTATGAAGAACTTACTAAGGCGCTTAAAAAAATGAATGTTAAAAAAGTTTTGGTTGAAGGAGAGTTTGTTTCAGCCAGTGAATTTGAAAAATTAAAAGAACTTAACCCTGACATTCATTTTGAAATGGTTGAAGAACTTGTTGAACGTGTCCGCAATGTTAAGGATGAATTAGAAATTGCAGCGCTGCGTAAAGCAATTGATATTTCAATGGAAAGCTTTAAAGGCATTTTGCCAATGATCAAGCCTGGCGTTAAAGAACGTGCAGTAGGTGCCAAACTTGATTATTTATTTAAAGTTAATGGCGGAGATGGCCCAGATTTTGATACAATTATAGCTTCTGGTGTTCGTTCAGCTTGGGCTCACGGTGTGGCAAGTGATAAAGAAATCGAAGAAGGCGATATGATCGTAATCGACTTTGGTAGTTTTTACCATGGTTATGCCGCTGATATCACTAGAACTGTTGCATTAGGTGAAGTAGACGCCGAAATGCATAAAATTTATGATATTGTTCATGAAGCACAACGTCGCGGTATTGAAGCCGCTGTTGTAGGCAATACTGGCCATGATGTTGATAAAGCTGCACGTGATTATATTACAGAGCAGGGTTATGGCGAATACTTTGGTCACGGTATTGGTCATGGAATCGGTCTTGAAATTCATGAACTTTGTCAACCAGCTTTGCCATTTAGAACGACTAAATTAGTCGATAACATGGTTCATACAGTAGAACCAGGAATTTACTTGCCTGACAAGGGCGGAGTTAGAATCGAAGATGACATTTTAGTACATGGTCAGACACCAGAAACGCTATCAACTTTGCCTAAAGATGAACTAATTTCACTATAGTTGTAATTTTAATAGGCTGAAGTTATAGCCAAAATCGTTTAAGATTGGTAAGATATTAATGTAGAAATGAGGGACTTAATATGACAATGATTTCAGTAAACGAATTCAAGAATGGCTTGACTATTCAATACAACAACGATTTATGGCGCATTGTTGAATTCCAACACGTAAAACCAGGTAAGGGTAGTGCCTTTGTACGTTCAAAGCTTAAGAGCTTAAGAACTGGCGCTGTACAAGAATATACTTTCCGTTCAACTGCTAAGGTTGAAACTGCAGATATTCAAACTAAGTCAATGCAATACTTGTACAACGATGGTTCAAGTTACGTATTTATGGATACTTCAACTTATGATCAATTGGCAATTCCAAATGAACAAATTGGCGATGAATCTAAGTACTTACTTGAAAACATGGTTGTTAGTGTAATTATGCACGAAGGTGAAACTTTAGGTATTCAATTGCCTAACACAGTTGACTTGAAGGTTGCTAAGACTGAACCTAACATCAAAGGTGATACTTCATCAGGTGGTGGTAAGCCAGCAACTATGGAAACTGGTTTGGTAGTTAACGTACCATTCTTCATTAACGAAGGCGATGTTTTAACTATCAACACTTCTGATGGTACATACGTATCACGTGCAAATAAGTAGTTTTTTGAGGTAACGAAATGGCAGATAGTTCAAAAATTCTCTTAAGTGGCGAAGAAAACAGCGAACAAATCAAAATTGATCCAAGCGTTTTAGAAGTTATTTTGGGTATTGCTGCTGAAAAAGTTGATGGCGTTGCAGGTATGCGAGGCAGTTTAAGATCAGGACTTAACTGGGTTCTTGGTCGTGAAGATCACGGCAAGGGCGTTAACGTTAAGGTTGACGAAGACAATAAATTAATTGCCGATGTTTATGTATACCTTGAAAGTGGCGTAAATGTTCCTAAAGTTGGAATGGAAATTCAAAAACAACTTAAGGCACAATTATTGCAAATGACTGACCTTGAACTAAAGTCAATTAATGTACATGTTGTAGGTTTAGTTTTCCCAGAAGATGAAAAAGATACTGAGCAAACTACCTCAGAGCTGTTTCCGGAGGATGAAGTAGAGAAATAATGAACCAACACGAAAGTCGCAAAGTTGCTATGCAAGCCATTTATTTGGCTAACCAAGAGCCAGATTTAAATGCTGAACAAGTTGAAGCTAAAGTTGTCGCAGCGCTTAATTTGAAACAGCTTTCTGCCTATTCGAAGAAGTTAATCGAAGGTGTGCTTGAAAATCGTGCAGATTTACAATCTGCTTTGTCAGAGCACCTAAAAAAGGGCTGGCGTCTTGAACGCGTGAGTCAAATTGTCGTTGCTATTATGGAAGTTGCTCTCTTTGAAATAAAAGATAGTGATGAAATCGATCCTAAAGCAGCAGTAAATGAAGCTTTGAATTTATGTGACGAATTTGCTGAGCCAAAAGAAAAGCCATTTATTAATGGTATGTTAGCAAACTTTGTTTAATGGATGAATAGCCGGCAGTTTTGCCGGCTATTTTTTTAACAGTAAGGAGAAATTTAATGGGAAAAATTCTTGATGGTAAAGCTTTTGCAAATTTATTAGGAGAAAACCTTAAAGAAAAAGTTAAGAATTTAAAAGCTGAAGGAATAACACCACATTTTTGCGTAATAAATATTGGTGACGATCCTGCTAGCAAAATTTATGTGCGTACGAAAAAACGCAGAGCTAAAAAAATGGGCATTATTCAAGATGTTTATCAAATGCCAGCTGACACTAAACAACAAGAAGCATTGGATTTAATTGATAAATTAAATGCTAATCCCGAGATAAATGGTGTAATGGTTCAATTACCAGCTCCTAAACAAATTGATGCAGATGAATTGCTAGAAAGAATTGATCCCAATAAAGATGTTGATGGCTTAACTCCTGCTAATATTGGTCGTCTATGGATGGAAGACCATTTTATTGAGCCAGCAACTGCAGAAGGAATCATTGCACTTTTAAAACATTACGAAATTCCACTTAAGGGTAAAGACGTTGTTGTTATCGGTAGAAGCAATATTGTAGGTAAGCCTCTCGCCGCATTAATGCTTGAACAAAATGCTACTGTAACAATTGCGCATTCAGAAACAACGAATTTAGCAGAACTTACTAGAAGAGCCGATGTTATTGTCTCAGCAGCAGGAGAAGCATTTTTGGTTAAAGCCGACATGGTAAAAGATGGTGCAGTTGTTGTTGACGTTGGTATTAACCATGTTAACGGTAAACTAGTTGGTGATGTTGACTTTGATGCAGTAAAAGAAAAAGTTAGCTATATTACCCCTGTCCCTGGTGGTGTAGGTCCTCTTACTGTACAATTCTTAATGGAAGCAGTAGTTAAATTAACTAGGAGACAAAATGGCCGACAATAAATATTTAACGGTTACTGATTTAAATTACTATATTACGCAAAAATTTAAGAATGATCCGTACTTGCATAAAGTATTTTTGCAAGGTGAACTGTCCAATTTTAGATATCGTCGTAATTCACACCAATATTTTTCATTAAAGGATGAAAAATCTAAGATTAATGTTGTGATGTTTCGTTCCTATTTTGACAAGATTAAATTTAAGCCAGAAGAAGGGATGAAAGTATACGTAGTGGGCTATGTCAGCGTATATGGTCCACAAGGTTCATACCAGTTTTATGCTGAAAACATGGAACCGGCCGGCTTAGGTGCCTTGTATGAACAATTAAAGCAGCTGCAAGCCAAACTTGCTAAAGAAGGATTATTTGATCCTAATCATAAAAGAAAACTTCCACGCTTTCCTGATCGAATTGCAGTTGTAACTAGTGCTTCAGGTGCTGTTATTCACGATATCATGGTGACTGCTAACCGCCGTTTCCCTCATGCAGAAATAGATTTGTACCCAGCTCAAGTTCAAGGTGATACTGCCGCAGATTCTCTAGTGCGTGCTATGCGTCAAATAGCTGAGCAAGGGGATAAGTATGATGTCATGATTATTGGTCGTGGTGGCGGTTCTCTTGAAGATCTATGGCCATTTAATGAAGAAGAGGTAGTTCGGCAAGTTTATGCAATGCCAATGCCGGTTATTTCTTCTGTAGGTCACGAAACGGATACTACTTTATGTGATTTAGCTGCTGATGCAAGAGCAGCTACGCCAACAGCTGCCGCTGAATATGCTACGCCTAATTTGGTTGATGAATTAGCTGGTATTCAACAGCTTCGCAGTCGTCTGTTTTCAAGTATGCAAGCTGTAATTCGTGAAAAACGCGACCGCTTAAACCGCATTAAAAATTCAGTTATTATGCGTGAACCAACTAGGTTGTATGATCAACAAATTGAAACGGTTGATCGTTTAAAGGACCGCTTGCGCAATAGTATGCAAAATAAAGTCGATCGTTCAAAACAAAACTATCTTTTGCTAAAACAAAGATTGCTTAGTGCTAGTCCTGATAAACAAATAGGACAAATGCAGCAGCAAGAACGCTTTTTAGCTAAACGACTAGTTGATAATATGAATCACTACTTAAAAGACAAGCGTAATAGCTTTAGCCAAACTGTTCAGCAATTAGATGACTATAGTCCGCTTAAAACACTTGAGCGTGGATTTGTCTACACTACTGATACTAATGGCAAAACAGTTAGTTCAATCAAGCAAGTTAAAGAAAATGAAAACTTAAATCTGCATTTTAAAGATGGTCAAGTTGAAGCAAAGGTTGTAAAGGTAAAGGAAGAAAACAATGCCAACTAAGAAGAATAATTTTGAAGAGCAATTAAACAATTTGGAACAAATCGTAACTAACCTTGAAAATGGTAATGTTCCACTAGAAGATGCTTTAAAGCAATTCCAAGAAGGCGTAAAGATTAGCCGCGACTTAGATAAAAAGTTAACCAGTGCTGAAGAAACTGTAGCTAAGTTAATTGATAGCGATGGCACTGAACATAAATTGGATCCTAATAACGCATCAGCACCAGAGGAATAAAAATGACAGCATTTACTTATTTTAAAGATGATTGGACTCCTGTTATTGACGATTATTTAGCTAAGCATTTAGCTAATGAAGTTGATAGTCAAAAAATTAGTCAAATTATGTCATACTCAGTAATGGCTGGTGGCAAACGACTTAGACCATTGCTTTTCTTAGCTACATTGAATGCACTGGGGAAGAAAATAGAAGAGCCAGAAATTAGAATAGCTTGTGGTATTGAATTAATTCATACCTATTCATTAATTCATGATGACTTGCCTGCAATGGATAATGATGATTATCGCCGCGGTAAGTTGACTAGTCATAAAAAATGGGGCGAAGCTGAAGCTATTTTAGCTGGAGATGCGCTTTTACCACTTGGAATTCAGTGGATTGCAGAAGGCAGTAATTCTGCTGATTTGGTAAAAATTATTACGCAAGCGGTTGGTCCTAATGGCATGGTAGGTGGTCAATATTTGGATATTGATTCTACTAATAATCAAAGTGTTGCTGGGGATGCCAAATTTATTAATAAAATGGAATGGCTAAAAACTGGTTGTTTAATCAAGGCCAGTGTTGAAATGGCAGCTGTATATGCTAAAGCAACAGATATTGAACAAGTTAAATTGATTGATTATGCTAAGGCTTTTGGTCGTTCTTACCAAATTTATGATGATTTAGTTGACGTAGTTGAAACTAGTGAAGAGGCTGGTAAGGCAACACACAAAGACCAAGAAGAAGGGAAGAACAATACTTTGACACTTCTTGGCATTGATAAGAGCCGTCAAGAATTAAAAGACTTAATTAAACAGGCCAAAGACGACTTGCATGGATTAAATGGCGAAGTTTTGGCAGGATTTTTGGATCTATATCAAAAGGTGTTATAAATGACAAAGCAAAGAGCTGATATTTTGTTAGCAGAGCAAGGAATTTTTCATTCTCGGTCTGCTGCCCAAAGAGCGATTATGGCAGGCTTAGTTTCTGATCATAATCATCAAAGAATTGATAAGAGCGGAACTAAATTTCCAGAAGGCGAAAAGTTTTATGTCAAAGACGATGGTAAAAAGTACGTTTCGCGTGGTGGCTTTAAGCTAGAAAAAGCTTTAAAAGTCTTTGATATTGATTTAAAAGATAAGATTTGTCTGGATATTGGTGCTTCAACTGGTGGCTTTACCGATGTTGCACTGCAAAATGGCGCAAAAATGGTTTATGCACTAGATGTTGGTTATAACCAATTAGCTTGGCAATTGCGTGATGATCCAAGAGTAGTTGTAATGGAAAAGCAGAATTTCCGTTACTCTAAGCCAGAAGACTTTGATCAAGGCTTACCTGACTTTGCAATGACTGATGTTTCATTTATTTCACTTGATTTGATCATGCCACCAATGTATGACATTTTAAAAGATAAGTGTGATGCAGTTTGCTTAATCAAGCCTCAGTTTGAAGCTGGTCCTGAAAATGTGGGTAAACACGGCATTGTACATGATCATGAAGTTCATAAACAAGTGATTGAACATACTATGCAAAAGGCATTAGACATTGGTTTCAATGTCTTAGGCGTTGATTATTCACCTATTAAGGGTGGTAAAGGTAATATCGAATTTTTGATTCATTTACAAAAAGATGAATCAGATGGTGGCCACAATATGTGGCAAGGTACGCCAGAAGAAGTAGTAGAGCGTGCTGTAAACGGCCTTTAGGAGTAGTGATGCTATGTTAGTCGAACTGGACATAAAAAACTTCGCGATTATTAAAAGTTTGAAGGTTCGCTTTCAAGAAAAAATGACTGTCATTATCGGTGAAACTGGTGCTGGTAAATCAATTATTATTGACGCTGTTTCACTTTTAATGGGTGGTCGCGGTCAAAAAGAAATGATCAGATCAGGTGAAAAGAAAGCTGTAATTACAGGTTTATTTGAACTTGATAACCAAAAAGAAAAAATTGCTCAGCTTTGTGATCAATATGGCTTGCCTCATGCTGATGATCAATTGGTAATTAGTAGAGAACTGGCTGCAAAAGGCAGAAATATCGTTAGAATTAATGGGCAATTAACAACCATTAATGTTTTGCGTGAAATTGGTCATTATTTAGTAGATATTCACGGGCAGCATGATCAACAGATTCTGATGGATCAAGATCGTCAGATTGATTTAGTAGATAACTACGCACCAGATTCTTTTAAGAAAGAATTGGATGATTATCAAACTGATTTTAAAAAATGGCAAAGATTGACTAATCAGTTGCGTCATTTGCGTCAAGATGCACAAGAACTTGCTCAAAAACAAGATATCTTGCAATTTCAAAACAACGAATTAGAATCTGCTGATTTGGAAGATCCTGAAGAAGATGAAAAGCTTGAAGAAGAATACAACGAGCTGAATAATTATCAAAAAATTGCTGATACGGCTAATTACTTTATGCAGCTTTATGATGATGACGAGCATGGTATTGCAACTTTATTAGGGGATGCACAAAATGCAGCCACTGATTTAACAGAATTTGGTTCTAAATTTAAGGATTTTGCTAAAACTGTTGATGATGGAGTTTATGCCTTAAACGATGCTCGTAGTGAATTGTCCAATTTAATGGATCAGATGGATTTTGACGAAGAGCGTTTCCAATATGTAACTAATCGTTTAGATACGCTGAATTCTTTGAAGAAAAAATATGGTCCTACGCTTAAAGACGTCTTTGACTTTTACAGCAAGGTACAAAAAGAACTCAGTCAATTTGAAACAGGCGGACTTGATGAAGAAAAACTTCAAGCTGAGGTTGCAGAAGTAGAAAAGAGTTTGACGCAAAAAGCACGCAATTTACATTTAATTCGTGAAAACGTAGCGCATACTCTGGAAGAACAAATTAAGCAAGAACTTGCTGATCTGTATATGGAAAAGGCACGGTTCTCAATTAACTTTGAAGAAACGAAAACTTTTACTGAAAAAGGTACAGATTCTATTGTATTTTTGATTGCACCTAACCCAGGTGAAGATTTGATGCCGCTTGTAAAAATTGTCTCTGGTGGTGAACAATCAAGATTAATCTTGGCTTTGAAGGCAATCTTTAGTCGAGTTGAACCAGTCGGAACAATGATTTTTGACGAAATTGATACTGGGGTTTCAGGTCGTGTTTCAGCTGCCATTGGTAAAAAAATGCACTCCATTGGACATAACAAGCAGGTAATTGCGATTACGCACTCACCTCAAGTAGCGGCTGCCGGCGATCAACGTTATCTTGTAGCCAAGCAAGTAAAAGATGGCTCAACATTTACGCAAATTGGTCCATTGAGTAAAGAAGAGACAATAACTGCCATTGCACAAATGATGGCTGGTCAAGATGTAACAGACGCGGCTAAAAAGAATGCGGCTGATTTGATTAAGAGCATAAAAGATGAATAATATTAACAAATTTTGGAATGAATTTTGTCAAAAAAATAAAGTTTCTCCTGCAGCACTAGAAGGAGCTTATGCGTTTGGTGCAAATAGCCAAGACGCAGATTATCTGAGTGACTTAATTAATAAAGGAATCAAAACAGCAATTACTAGTATCTACACTTCAGCAGATGATGTCCCTGTAGTAGGCATGTATTCAATTGTTTTAGATGGTAAAAATCAGCCAGTATGCGTGATTAAAAACGAAACTGTAGAGATTATGCCTTTTAAAAAAGTTACTGCAAAACATGCTTATTTGGAAGGTGAAGGAGATAGAAGTTATGATTCTTGGCGAAAAGTTCATGAAGACTTTTTCACCTGGGAATGTAAAGAAGAATTAGGTAGAAAATTTACTGAAGATACCGAAGTAGTGTGCGAAACCTTTACTAAAGTTGGCTAAAGAAAAAATATACAAAATATTAAGCTTATCAGTATTGTATTTAAAGAAATACGTGATAAGCTTTTTTTAGTTTTATACAATAAAAAGTGAAAACTTGAAAATCTCGCAATTTTAGTGCAAACTAGATATATTAATAGTTACTAAGAGGAGTTCAGCATGGCGGATAAAGGTTTATTACTTGTACTTTCCGGTCCCTCAGGAGTTGGTAAAGGGACTGTAAAAAGTGCTATTGTGGAGAACAAAGTCTTTCCGTTTGAATATTCAGTCTCAATGACTACTAGAAAGCCACGTCCTGGTGAAGTAGACGGCAAGGATTATTTCTTTGTTAGCGAAGAACGGTTCCAAGAAGCTATTAAAAATGGGGAGCTATTAGAATATAATGAATACGTTGGACATCATTATGGAACGCCCCTTGGTCCAGTAAAGAAAATGCTGCATGAAGGCAAAGACGTTTTACTTGAAATTGATGTTAACGGGGCACAAAAAGTTCGCGAGAAAATGCCAGACGGCGTATTTATCTTTTTAACCCCACCTGATTTGCACACATTGCATTTACGCTTGGAACATCGTGGTACCGAACCAGAAGAAGTAATTCGTGGACGTATCAAGCAAGCTCGAAATGAAATTTTGGAAATGGCAGACTATGATTATGCAGTAGTTAATGATACAGTAGCTAATGCAGTAGATCATATCAAAGCAATTGTTGATGCAGAACATGTCAGTGTTAAACGTGTAATTGATGACTATCGCAAGATGGTCAAGGAGGATTAATTATGAGAATTACTTACCCATCAATTGATAAATTATTATCACGTGTTGACTCACGTTATTCATTATCTGTTCTTGCTGCTAAGAGAGCACATGAACTTGAAGCAGGTGATCCCCCAACACTTGAACACTTTAAGTGTGATAAGGCAGTTGGTAAGGCGCTTGAAGAAATCGCTGCTGGAAAAGTTACAGTTGACCCAGCACATGCCGAGGTTAACCTCGAAGATTAATTGATTGACCTTCATCCTATGGGGTGAAGGTCTTTTTTACAGGTGATTAGATGATTGCTCAAGTGATTGTAGATGTTGCGGCGCGGCAAACTGACCGTGTTTTTGAATATCATGTTCCGTCTGAACTAGAAAAAGATATCAAAATTGGTTCAAGAGTAGTAGTACCCTTTGGACCTAGAAAAGTGCAAGGTTTTGTTGTAGGTCTGTCTGAAACTAGCAATTTCAAAGGAAAGATGAAGGATTTGTTAGTGGTCGTTGATGAAATGCCACCACTGACGCCTGAATTAGTTGAATTATCTGCAGATTTAGCAAAGAATATTTATTCATATCGAATTAAAATCTTACAAGCCATGCTTCCATGGGTAATGCGTGCAGGCTATCGCAAGTTGCTGCTACCTGCAAGTGATTCTGCTAAAAAGATGCCCTTTTTTCAGGGAGATCCAATTGATTTAAATAAGATAACGGATCTAGAGCAGATTAAAAAGATTCGTTCTTTGCTAAAAAATGATGATGCTAAGATCGAATATGTTGTAGACAATAAGGCTAAAAAGAAAAAAGAAAATCAATATTCTTTAGCCTTAGATTTACAAGAATATCCAAAAATTTATAATACTTTGCGTCAAAATGCAGTTAAGCAGAAGCAATTGTTAATGGATATTATTGAACATGCAGATAGTTATCCAAAAATGCAGAAAGAACTAGAAACAAAGTTAGATTTAACTGCTGCTGTATTAAATTCGGCTGTAAAAAAGGGCTGGTTAAAGAGAAATGCAGTTGAGGTTTATCGTGATCCATTAGCTGGTTTTAAAGATGATGAAAAGCCAGTCTCGATAACGCTAAATGATGAGCAGCAACATGCATTAGACGAGATTGCAAATGCTATTGATGAAAGAAAAGCAGAAACTTTTTTGCTTGAAGGAATTACCGGTAGTGGTAAAACTGAAGTTTATTTGCATGCTATTAGTAAAGCTTTAGCCCAAGGTAGAACTGCTCTAATGCTTGTACCAGAAATCTCACTTACTCCGCAAATGGTGCGACAGGTAAAGGCGAGATTCGGTCAAGAAGTTGCAGTTTTGCATAGTGCATTGTCTGAAGGCGAAAAATATGATGAATGGCGCAGAATTCGTCGCGGCGAAACTAAAGTAGTTGTAGGTGCAAGAAGTGCAGTTTTTGCACCGCTTAAAAATATCGGCTTGATTGTAATTGATGAAGAGCACGAATCATCATATAAACAAGAGTCTGATCCACGCTATAATGCACGAGACGTGGCTATTTGGCGTAGTAAGTATCATCACTGTCCACTTGTCTTAGGAAGTGCTACACCGTCTTTAGGAAGCCGTGCACGAGCACAAAAGAATGTTTACCATCTTTTGCGACTAACTAAGAGAGCTAATAATAAAAAATTGCCTAAGGTAAACTTGATTGACTTAAAGCATGTTCAATTTGCAGGTGGTCAATTTGATCTATCAGTTGAATTAGTGGATGCTATTAAAAAGCGACTTGAGAAAAAAGAGCAGGTCATTTTAATGCTTAACCGTCGCGGTTTTGCTAACTTTATGCTTTGCCGAGAATGTGGTTTTGTTTTAAAGTGTCCTAACTGTGATGTATCTTTGAATTTGCATAAGGATACTAACAGTATGCAGTGCCACTACTGCGGCCATACTGAACCTATTCCTACACGTTGTCCTAATTGCCAAAGTTCTCAAATTCGTTTTTTGGGGACAGGAACGCAAAAAGTACAAGAAGAGCTAGAAGAACTATTGCCAGGTGCTAGAATTCTACGTATGGATGTTGATACTACACGTAGAAAAGGTAGCTACAAGAAGATTTTGGACTCATTTGGAAACCATGAAGCAGATATCTTGTTGGGAACGCAAATGATTGCCAAGGGGTTAGACTTCCCTAATGTAACGCTTGTAGGTGTAATTAATGCCGATACTGGTCTATGGATTTCAGATTATAATGCCTCAGAAAAAACTTTTGAATTATTAACTCAAGTTGCAGGGCGAGCAGGACGAGCAGATAAAGAAGGAGAAGTCCTTATTCAGACTTATAACCCAGAACACTATGCTATTCAATTGGCTCAAACTCAAGATTATGAGCGGTTTTATGGCTATGAGATGAATGTAAGACATGCAGGAAATTATCCACCATATTTCTTTACTGTTTTGATTTCTATTGCTGCTAAAAAAGAGCAAAACGCTGCAAGAGAAGCTTTTAAAATTAAGCGCTATTTAACAAAACAACTTCATGCAGAAACTATTATTTTAGGGCCAACACCAAGTGCAATTTCTAGAGTAAAAAATCAATATTATTACCAAATACTGATAAAATATAAAAAAGAACCTAATTTGAATAATTTATTGCACCATGTTCAAGATTCCGCACAGGAAGCAAAGAAATATGGCTTAAGTATTTTTATTGATAATGAACCAGAAAGAATAATGTAAAGGGGACTTTAAATGACATCAATAATATTTATGGGTACGCCAGAATTTTCAGTACCAGTACTTGAAGGACTAATTGAAAACAATTATGAAATTAAGGCTGTAGTAACTCAACCAGATAAGAAAGTTGGACGTAAACAAAAGATTACAAAGAGTCCAGCTAAGATTGCTGCCGAAAAACATGATTTGCCTGTTTACCAACCTGCAAAATTATCTGGCTCTGAAGAAATGCAAGAATTGATTGATATGCATGCTGACTTAATTGTTACCGCAGCTTATGGACAATTTTTGCCAACTAAGTTTTTGAATTCAGTTAAGATTGCTGCTGTAAATGTTCATGGCTCACTTTTACCAAAATACCGTGGTGGTGCGCCAATTCAATATTCATTGATCAATGGTGATAAAGAAACCGGTATTACTATTATGGAAATGGTTAAGAAAATGGATGCCGGTGACATTTATGCGCAAGAAGCAATTAAGATCGAACCTGATGATAACGCAGGCACTTTGTTTGCTAAATTGTCAATTTTAGGTCGTGATCTTTTGCTTAAGACTTTGCCATCAATTATTGACGGCAGCGTAAAGAAGACACCACAAGATCCTGAAAAAGTAGTCTTTTCACCTAACATTACTAAAGAACAAGAAAGAATCACTACTTCTATGACAGCTACGGAAGCAAATAACATGATTCGTGGCCTTAACCCAGATCCAGGTGCTTACATGATGGTTGAAGGCAAACGCTTCAAGATCTGGAAAGCAGAGGTTGCTGATGAAACTACTGATTTAGCTCCAGGTTCAGTTGTAGCAAATAAAGGCCGCTTTGCAATTAGCTTTGCTGACGGCACTGTTTTGAACTTATTTGAAGTACAACCAAGTGGCAAGAAACGAATGAACATTAAGAACTTTTTAAACGGTCAAGGTAGCAAGTTTAAACCAGGAGAAGAAATTGTCGACAAGTAAAAGTGCTCGCGCAATCAGCTTAGAAACATTAATTAAAGTTTTACAAGATAAATCCTATTCAAACATTAGCTTAAATAATAGTCTTAGTCATTCAAACTTATCGATAGCTGACCAAAATTTAGCAACTAAGATAGTTTACGGAACAATTCAATATCGACTTTTTTTAGAGTATCAGTTAAAAGGTTTGGTAAGGACTAAGTTAACTGAAAAATATTTGAAGCCATTATTGTTAATGTCTTTATATCAAATTATCTTTTTGGATAAAGTTCCTAATCGTGCAGTTTTGGATGAAGCTAATAAATTGGCTAAGCAATTTGGTAAGCATCATTCATCAGGTTATCGTGTAGTAAACGGAATTTTGCGCTCTTTTATTAGACGTGGTGTGCAACTGCCTGATCCTAAAAATGAAGTAGAATATTTAAGCATTAAAGAAAGTATGCCTGAATGGTTAGTAAAATACTTTATTAATAATTGGGGCATTGATCGCACTAAGAATTTACTTACTAGTATTAATGAACCAGCTAAAAATAGTGTTCGTATTTCATCATTATGTGATCGAGAAAAAGTTTTTGATCAATTAAAAGCTGAAGGTTATAACCCTGAATGGTCTAAATTATCTGAAAATGACGCAATTTTAAGTCATGGTGGTATCAGCCAAAGTGATTTATTCAAGCGCGGCGAATTGACAATTCAAGATGAAGCCGCTAGTTTAGTGGTAGAGTCCTTTGATTTTGATTCCCAAAAAGAACATATTCTGGATGCTTGCAGTGCTCCAGGTGGTAAGACTGTTCAAATGGCGGAAAATATTGCAGAAGGCGACGTGACAGCTTTAGACATTCATGAAAAGAAACTGCATTTAGTTAAAGAAAATGCTAAAAGAATGAATGTTGCTGATAAAGTTGTAACTAAAGCTTGTGATGCGCGCAAAGTACAAGATATTTTTAAGCAAGGAGAATTTACTAAGATTTTGGTAGATGCACCTTGTTCCGGTTTGGGGTTATTGAGACGTAAGCCAGAGATTCGTTATACTAAGACTGAACGTGATTTGCATAATCTGCAAAAAATTCAATTAGCAATTTTAGACTCAGTTAGCCCATTATTAAAAGAAGACGGTGAATTAGTTTACTCTACTTGTTCTATTTCTGTAGAAGAAGACGAAGCCGTTGTCAAAAAGTTTTTAAAGATGCATCCTAATTTTGAGTTGAAGCCATTTGCAACTAGTAAATTGGAATCTAAGACGGGGATGCTAAAAATAATGCCTGACCAAGATAACAATGATGGATTTTTCATTGCTAAATTTAAGATGCGAGGTTAGATTTTGATTGAAACAGCATATGCTTCTAGTATCGGTAAGGTACGAAAGAGCAATCAGGATTTTGTACAAGTATTTAAAAATCGTAAAGGTATCACTTTAGCGATCGTTTGTGATGGCATGGGTGGACATCAAGGTGGGGATGTAGCCTCAACTATGGCAGTTACGCATCTAGGACACAATTTCGGGATAACCGATTTTACAGATGCCAACATTGCCAATAAATGGTTAGATGTTCAGTTAAATTCTGAAAATGAAACTATTTTAAAAACAGCTGATAAATTCCCTGATTTAAATGGAATGGGAACCACCATTGTTTTAGCCTTTGCTTTTGAAAACAATGCTTTAATTGCCCACTTGGGTGATTCACGTGCATATAGTTATTCAGAAGGAAAGTTTGTCCAACTTACAGAAGATCATTCTTTAGTCAATGAATTAGTCAAAATGGGTCAAATTACTAAAGAACAAGCTAAGCACCATCCACAAAAGAATATTATTACTCAAGCTTTGGGTGTATCGAGTACGATTGATCCAGAGATCAATAAGATCAAATTGAATGATAATGACATCATTTTGTTATGTACAGATGGCTTGACTAATTCTCTTAGTGATCCTCAAATTCAACAAATTTTAGCAACTAAAGAATTAAGTTTAAAAGAACGCTGCAATAAGTTAATTAGTGAGGCCAATCGATTGGGTGGTGGTGACAACATTACTGTCTGCCTAATTTGGAATAAGGAGGACGAAAGCAGTGATCGATAAAGGTTATCTGCTTGGAGAGCGCTACCGCATTATTGATACTTTAGGCGAAGGCGGAATGGCCAACGTTTATCTGGCTGAAGATATTATTTTACAGCGTAAGGTTGCTGTGAAAATTTTACGCTTAGATTTGCAAAACGAACCACAAACACAAGCTCGTTTTCAAAGAGAAGCATTAGCCACTAGTGAATTGAGCCATCCTAATATTGTCTCTGTTCTTGATGTGGGTATGGATCATGGGCTTCCTTATATGGTAATGGAATATGTCGACGGTCCTGACTTAAAAGAATATATCCGTGAAAATTCTCCATTGGATTTACGTGAAGTAATTCGCATCATGGATCAAATCTTAAGTGCGGTTGCTCTTGCTCACAAGCATAATGTGATTCACCGTGACTTAAAGCCACAAAATATTTTAATGGATAAAAGAGGCAATATTAAAATTGCTGATTTTGGTATTGCAGTTGCTCTTAACCAAAGCTCAATTACTCAAACTAATTCGGTAATGGGGTCAGTTCATTATATGTCTCCAGAGCAAACAAGAGGCGGGCTGGTTACCAAGCAATCTGATATCTATTCTCTTGGAATTATTCTTTATGAATTGATTACAGGTACTGTGCCATTTAATGGTGATACGCCAGTTTCTATAGCTTTAAAGCATGCACAGGAGCCTATACCATCAATTAGAAAAAAGGATAAGAGCGTTCCACAAGCATTAGAAAATGTAGTTTTAAAAGCAACAGCTAAGGATCCACGAGATCGTTATGATTCTGCTCAAGCAATGAAAGCGGATCTTGATAGCAGTCTTGATCCTGAGAGAAGCGATGAACCTGTTTTTGTTCCGAATCATGGTGTTAGCGATGATAAGACGATAGTTTTGCCAGGATTTAAGCCGCAAAAAACAGACTCTAAAGAACCACCGAAAGAAGAAAAGCCGGAAGCTACACCTGAAAAGAAAAAGAAGAGTTTTTGGCAAAATGTTAAAGCTCATAAATGGTGGTGGATTTTCTCTGTTATTACTGCCGGCTTAATTATCTTTATCATGATTTTTGCTTTAAGCGGTAATGGCAATAAACCAAAGCAAGTTAATGTCCCTGATGTGACCAATATTGCAGAAAAGACAGCAGAAAATAAATTAGAAGCTGCTGGCTTGCAAGTAGGTAAAATTATTCGCAGGCAATCTGATGACGTTAAAAAAGGCTATGTAATTGCTACTAAGCCGACAGCTGGTAATTCACTTGCTCAAGGAAAAATGGTTGATCTGATTGTCTCAAGTGGGTCAAGCATGGTTAAAGTTCCTGACGTAGTAGGCGATAACTATGATGAAGCTGCTGAAAAGTTAGAAAATGAAGGCTTTGACGTAGTTAGAGAAGATCAATTTTCTAACAAAGTCCCTGAGAATGATATTATTTCACAAAGTATTGCAGCTGACGTAGAAGTAAAGCCAACACAAACTACAATTACTTTAGTAGTTTCTAAGGGTCGTGCTCCACGCAAGCGAAGTAATACAGTTACCTTGAAAGATTTGCATAATTATTCCTTAAAGAGTGCACAAGATTACGCTAGAGAACATGGGTTGACTTTGCAAATTAATCAAGAGTATTCTGATGATGTTGAAAAAGGCTTAGTAATTTCAATGGATCCAGGTCCTGGAACGAAAGTTGATCGTGGCTCAACCATTGCAATTAGAGTCTCACGTGGTCCTAAGGAAGAAAAAGAAACTACGGTAACTAAGAACTTTACTGTAAATTACGTAGGGACCACGGCTGACAACACAGAAAAAACAGACAATGATAAAGAAGATAGTTCATCCAGCTCAAGTTCTACTAAGGGTGATCATGTTCAGATTTATATTAAAGATGACGATCATTCATTGAGCAATATTTATCGTGATCTTTATATTAAACGTGATATGAGCTTCTCAATACCATTTTCAATTAAAAATGGTGCAGGACAATTAAGAGTTGTCCGCAATGGAGATACTATCTTGAATGAAAAGGTGACTAAATAAATGAAACTAGCACAAGGAACCGTTATTGGTTTAATTGCTGGTTATTATGACGTAGAAACCGCTACGGGCATCGTGAGAACGCGTGCTCGTGGCGTTTTTCGTCAAAAAAAGCAAAAACCAGCAGTAGGAGACAGAGTAGAAATCCAAATTGATGATAAGGGTATGAGTTATCTGGTTAAAATCATGCCGCGTTTAAATAGAATTGGCCGTCCAGCTGTGGCTAATGTAAGCCATGTTTTATTGGTAATTTCTGCGGTTGAACCAGATTTTTCATTGGAATTGCTTGATCGATTCTTAACTTTCTTTTCTTGGCAAAAAGTAAATGTCACTATTTACTTGTCTAAAGCAGATTTGCTTGATGAAAAAAAGCTTGCTGAAATTAAGCAATCTTTAGCATATTATCAAGAAATTGGCTATCCTGTTTTCACTGATTATCATGATGTACAAGCAAAGATTCCAGAAATGATTGGCAAAGATCAAATTTGGACCTTAGCTGGACAATCTGGTGCAGGTAAGTCAACTTTATTGAATCATTTAAAAGAAGACGCTCATCAAGCTACAGGAGAGATTTCAGCTAGTTTAAACCGTGGTAAGCACACTACTAGAAAAGTAGAATTGTTTAAATTGGGAGAGGGCTTTCTTGCAGATACGCCAGGATTTTCTTCAATTGATTTAACACCAATTAAACTTAATGAGTTATGTAATTATTTTGTTGAATTTAAACGTGCTAGTGTAAAATGTAAATTCCGTGGCTGCCAACACTTAAAGGAACCAGGCTGTGAAGTTAAAAAGCTGCTTGAAGAAGGAAAGATTTTACCTAGCCGATATGATGATTATTTAGCAATGCGGACCGAAATCAGCGAAGGTCGCATGCCTGAATATTTGAAATAATGGAGGAAAAAATGCTGATTGCACCATCAATTTTGAATGCAGATAATCTAAATTTAGAAACCGATATAAAAGACGCTATTGCTGCGGGTATAAGCAGATTTCATATTGATATTATGGATGGACACTTTGTACCTAATCTTTCTTTTGGACCACAATTAGTCGAAGATTTTAAGCGTGAATTTCCAATGACTGATGCAGAAATTCATTTAATGAGTGATAATCCTAAAGACCTTGTACCTGCCTTTGTTAATGCTGGTGCAGACTTAATTGAACTTCATTATGAAGCAATGAGTGAAGAAAAGTTGAACTATTGGTTTGATTATCTGATTTCTAATGATGTGAATACTTCTTTGGCAATTAATCCTGATACTCCTAGTGATGTTGTGGTTAAATTTGCACCCAAGCTTGATCAAGTTTTAGTAATGACTGTTCATCCTGGCTTTGGCGGGCAAAAATTTATTGAAAATTCTGCTGAAAAAATTAAACAAGTAAGAGAAATAGTAGGACCAGATGTAGCTATTGAAGTAGATGGCGGCATTAATGATCAGACTATTAAGACAGCTAAAGACGCTGGAGCCAATGTATTTGTTGTAGGTTCATATTTGTATAAAGATGGCGACATTGCTAATCAAGTTCGTAAAATAGAAAATGTCATCGAATAATGAAGGCATATGCATTATTGGGTGGTCCAACTGATCTGTGGCCTGAAGATATAAAAGAAAAATTGACTGCTGCTAAGCGTAATAATGAATTGGTTGTTGGCGTAGATCGTGGAGCACTATTTTTAGAAGAGCTTGGTATTATGCCCGATGTAGCAATAGGTGATTTTGATTCGCTTCATGATAAAGATCTTGCGCGAATTGAAAAGACTGTAAAGGACATTCGCTACTCTAACCCAGTTAAAGATTGGACGGATTCTGAATTAATGCTACAAACAGTTTTTAAAGATTATCGAGTAGAACAATTAACGATTTTGGGCGCAACTGGCGGCAGAATTGATCATTTCTTAATCAATTTGTTTATGTTGCTTAATCCATCAGTTAATCAATTTGCACCAAGAGTCGAAATGCTTGATCAGCAAAATAGCATTGATTTTTTTAATCCGGGGATGCACGAGATTAAGAGAAAAGAAGAATATCCATATATTGGCTTTGCTACACTTGGTGCAACTGAAGATTTTAATATCATTGGTGCAAGGTATGAATTGAAGCATTATTCTGGCAATTATCCTCGAGTATTTTCTTCAAATGAATTTTTACCTAGCAGTGATAATTTTGAAATTTCCTTTAAGCAAGGCATGATTGCTGCAATTTATTCTAAAGATATTAATCGCTTTTCTAATCTCTAAAAAAGTGTGAAAATAGATAAAAAAAGAAACGAGGAATTATTATGAAGTACATTGATTTTGAAAAAAATGTAGCTGGTTTTGAAAATGGTCGCTATGAAGCAAGACTTGATCGTGCTAAGAAGAATGTAGAAGACTACATGCACAAGAACCACGTTCATGTTTTTGATAAAAAGAAGAACAAGGAAGTTGCTACAATTAACGGAGCAGCAAGAAATGTTACTTATCAAGATTTAGGTTTACCAACTAAGCTTGGTGAAATGATTACTGAATATGCTTATACACCAATTGATGAAAGAATGGCAGAAGATATTCCTGATGATGATAAGCATCACAACATTATGAAGTAAAAGAAAAAGGCCGTTAGGCCTTTTTTTGATGCTCAAGTAGACTAAAGAATTTGCTACAATGAAATATATTATTATTTTGGAGGAAGAAAAATGAGACAAGTTTGGCCAATCTTCTTGGGCATCCTGATTGTGATTGTAATCGGGATGATTTTTAAAGAGCGCAAACACTTTAGCTTTACCAAAGCACTTTTATTATTTGTAATGCTTTTGCTTTTTTCCACAATTAACTTTTTGATTATGTTCGGCATCATCTTTTTGTTCATGAGTACCGATCATGCATTGAAATTAGGAAATATCTTCTTGTTAATCGGAATCATGGTAGTTATTTCAGGAATTGTACTGTATTGGGATTTAAAACTTTTTCGAAAATTCTTCCCATTGTCAAATACAGTTTTAACTATTATTGAATACTACATTCAATGGACTTTGATCTATATTACGATTTATCAAGTGATTTTTGATAATATTCGCAAAATTCCAAACATCTCAACTTATATTAAAATTGGTAATATTTTAGATCCAAACTTATTTGTTGTGACGATTTTGCCGTCATTTATTTCTGTTTGGATTGCAGTGGTTTTATTCAAAAAGCGAATCGAAGCCTTTTAACTAAATTTTGAGCAAAAAAATAAGTCTAACAGAAATCTGTTAGACTATTTTTGGTTATTAGGCACGAGTAACTTTACCAGACTTTAAAGCCTTGGTTGAAACCCAAACGCGCTTTGGCTTACCGTCAACAAGAATGCGAACTTTTTGAAGGTTTGGCTTCCAAGCACGACGAGCTGAGTTCAATGAGTGTGAACGTTTGTTACCGAATGTAGTCTTCTTACCTGTTACGTAATCTTTTGCCATTTGCTAAACCTCCTTTATGTGTGGTGTCATACTTAATTAGATTATCATATGTTTTCGAGCAATTCAACTCTAAAAGGATTTTTTTAACACGTATTTTGTTTATTGATTAAGTAAGTACTATGATAAAATAATAAACGTATACATAGATAATGAGACGGAGGACAAACATGGCTGTTAAGATCAAGACAAAAGATGGTTTGATTGATATTTCAAACGGTGTAATTGCAACTGTTGTTGGTGGCGCAGCTACGTCTAACTATGGCGTTGTGGGAATGGCATCAAAGAATGCTATTCGCGATGGCTTTGATGGGATTCTTAACCGCGCCAACTACAAACGTGGCGTTGTTGTAAAGTCAGAAGATAACGAAATTACTGTTGACGTGTACATTATTGTTGGTTATGGGCTTAAGATTTCTGAAGTAAGTAAGAATGTTCAAGACAGTGTTAAATTTAACCTGTCTAATCAATTAGGAATTAATACTAAAGCCGTTAATGTAATCGTTCAAAGTGTAAAAGTACTTGACGAATAATGTAAGCGAGGTTCTAAATAGTGGTTTTAAATGAGATAGATAGTAAACAATTTAGAGATATGGTACGTGTTGCCACTCATAGAATTGGCAAGAATGCTGAATTTGTTAATTCATTGAATGTATTCCCGGTTCCTGATGGTGATACTGGTACCAACATGAATTTGACTATTGAAAGTGGTGCTAGAGCAGTTTCTGAAAATCCTAGCAGCAATGTTGGTGATTTGACTGAAAGCTTAGCTAAAGGAATGTTGATGGGTGCTCGTGGTAACAGTGGTGTTATTACCTCACAATTATTCCGTGGCTTTTACAAAGCTACTCAGGGTATGAAGACTTTGACTGCTCAAGAATTGGCTAACGCATTTTCAAATGGTGTAGCTACTGCTTACAAGGCAGTAATGAAGCCTGTTGAAGGTACTATTTTGACTGTAGCTCGCGTTGCAGCAACTGAAGGTGCAAGCAAGGCTAATGATACCGATGATGTTACTGAAGTAATGAAGGCTGTAGTTGAAGGTGCTAAAAAGGCTCTTAAATCAACTCCAGATTTGCTTCCAGTATTAAAGCAAGTTGGCGTTGTTGACTCCGGTGGTCAAGGACTTTTGTTCATTTATGAAGGTTTCTTAGAAGGTCTTCTTGGTGAAAACTTTGCTGATCAATATCAACCTGATGAAAACGAAATGGATGAAATGATCAATGCAATGCACCACCAATCTTCTGTACAAAGTCAATTAGCTACTCAAGATATCAAGAACGGTTACTGTACTGAAATTATGGTAGACCTTAATGCTGATGTGCCAAACAAGAAGAAATTCGATTTGGAAGAATTTAGAAAGCACTTATCAGGTTTAGGTGATTCACTTTTAGCTGTTTCTGATGGTGAAATTGCTAAAGTTCACGTACACACTGAACACCCTGGCGATGTCTTTAAGTACGGCAGTCAATTCGGTCAATTGGGCAAGATTAAGATCGACAACATGCGTATTCAACACGAAAGCATTGTTGATCAAGATGAAGAGCAACAAGAATCCGTAGACTTTGCTGTTATTGCAGTAGCTTCTGGTAATGGTATTAGAAAGTTATTCGAAAGCGAAGGCGTAAATCGAATTATTTCTGGTGGTCAAACCATGAACCCATCAACACAAGACTTTATCGATGCTATCAAGAAGTCTGGTGCTAAGAAGGCTATTGTATTGCCAAATAACGGCAACATCGTTATGGCTGCTAAACAAGCTGCTGAAGTTAGCGACATTCCAGTAGGTATTGTTCCAAGTAAGACTATTTCTCAAGGTCTTACTGCAATGCTTTCATTTAACCCAGATGCTTCTGTTGATGAAAACGTTGAAGCTATGTCAGAAGATCTTGACACTGTAGTTTCAGGTGAAGTAACTCAAGCTACTCGTGATACTGAAATCGACGATGTGGAAATCCATAAGAATGATTACCTCGGTATCATTGATGGCAATATTAAGGTTGATAATGCTGACTTGATCAAGACTACTACTGAAATGATTGAAAAGATGCTTGATGAAGATTCTGAAATCATCACAATCATGTATGGTCGTGATTCAAATGAAGAAGAAGCACAAAAAGTGGTTAGCCAACTTGAAGAAAAGCATGATGATCTTGAATTTGAAATTCATGATGGTGGTCAACCTGTATATCATTTCTTAGTATCAGTTGAATAAAATGATAGATAATGCATTATTTGCTCCTGTAACGGATTTAAAAGGTGTGGGGACAAAGACTGCAGCTGATCTAGGAAGCTTAGGAATTTATAGTATTTATGATTTGCTATTTTATTTTCCTTTTCGATATGACGAACTTCAGACATTGCCATTAGATCAAATCATGGATGGTCAAAAGGTAATGCTGAAAGGAATTGTAGCAACTGAGCCTTTTGTTAGTCGATTTGGATATAAAAAGAGCAGACTAAGCTTCAAATTAAGAATTGACCATGATGTTGTCATGGTCAATTTTTTTAATCAGCCGTGGTTAAAAAGCAAAATTGAAGTTGGACAAGAAGTTGCTATTTATGGCAAGTATAATGTTGCTCGGCAAAGTCTGTCTGCATTCAAATTTGTTGCTGCTAAAGAAAACGATAGTGGCATGGCCCCAATTTATCCTATTAACCGGCATGTGAAGCAAAAAAAGTTAATAAATTTAATCAATCTGGCAATTGATAGCTTTTTAGATCAAGTTCAAGATATTGTTCCTAAAGAAATTAGAGAAAAATATCGTTTGCTTCATGATCAAGAGATTATTCAAAAAATGCACCACCCTAAAAATGGGCAAGAAGCAGAATTAGCTAAAAGAAGTGCAATTTTCCGTGAGTTCTTTATTTTTGAATTACAACTAGCTTTATTGGCTAATCATGATGGTAAACAACATGGTTATGCTAAAAAGTATGATCTAAAAGAAATTGCTAAGTTAACTAAGTCATTGCCATTTGAACTTTCAGATGATCAAAAGAAAGTCATTAATGAAATTTTTGCGGATATGCATTCAGATGGTCAAATGAGAAGATTGCTTCAAGGTGACGTTGGTTCTGGTAAAACTGTGGTAGCTGTTTATGCTATTTTTGCGGCAATTACAGCAGGTTATCAGGCTGCCTTGATGGTACCAACCGAAATCTTAGCTACGCAGCATTTTAAAAAGATTGATGAATTATTGCGACCATTGGGTGTAAGAGTAGCCTTATTAACAGGAAACACTAAAACGCTGGAGCGACGAGAAATTTATCGAGAATTAACGGACGGAACGATTAATGTAGTTATTGGTACGCATGCGTTAATTCAAAAAAATGTGATCTTTAAGAAATTAGGTTTGGTTATTATTGATGAGCAACATAGATTTGGTGTTGGTCAAAGACAAGCTTTGATTAATAAAGGTGATAGTCCTGATATTTTAGCAATGACAGCTACGCCAATTCCTAGAACTTTAGCTTTAACTGTTTATGGTGATATGACAGTATCTGAAATTCATCATTTACCTTCTGGCAGAAAGCCAATCATTTCAGTTTGGAAGACAAGCAGCCAGATGAAGGATGTTTATAAATTGATGCATGAGCAGCTTGCTCAAGGTTTTCAAATTTACGCAGTTACGCCTTTAATTACAGAATCAGAGACGCTTGATTTGAAAAATGCAGAAGAATTGCATAAGAAATTAAGTCATGATTTTCCTGATCAAAATGTAGTACTTTTACATGGTCAAATGCCAGGAGCTAAAAAAGACAAGATTATGTCTGCTTTTGCTAATGGCGAGATTAATATTTTAGTAACTACCAGTGTAATTGAAGTTGGTGTTGACGTAGCTAATGCCAATATGATGATCATCTATAATGCTGATCGATTTGGTTTAAGTCAATTGCACCAATTGCGCGGAAGAATCGGGCGTGGTCAAACGCAAAGTTATTGTGTTTTTATTGCAGATCCTAAGACTGATTCTGGTAAAGCTAGAATGAAGATTATAGCCGAAACTAATAATGGCTTTAAACTCGCTGAAGAAGACCTTAAAATGCGTGGTGAAGGAGACTTGTTTGGTAAAGCTCAGTCAGGTTTACCTGAATTTCGTGTAGGTGATGTTGTAAATAATTACAACACACTGGTAGTAGCACAAAAAGTTGCACGTGAACTTGTTAAACAGGACCCTGAATTATCTAATCCTGAACATAATCCATTAAAGCAAGTGTTAGAATATAAACAATTAGAACAAAACAGAATTTAAAAAGATGTGGTGAAAATATATGAGAACAATTGCAATTGACGCTATGGGCGGTGAAAATGCTCCAGAAGCAATCGTTAAGGCTGTTTTAAAAGCTAAAGATGAAATGCCTGACACCAAGTTTGTATTGTTTGGTGATAAAGAACAATTGCGTGAATTAATTCCAGCTGATCAAATTAATGATCAATTAGGCGTTGTGCCTACAACTGAAGTTATTGCAGATGAAGACGAACCAGTTAAAGCCATTAGAAGAAAGAAAGATTCTTCAATGGTAGTTGCTGCAAATTATGTTAAAGAAGGTAAAGCTGATGCTCTTCTTTCTTTAGGTAATACTGGTGCACTTTTATCATGTGGAATTTTTATCATTGGAAGAATTAAAGGTATTGTTCGACCAGGCTTAATGCCAACTTTGCCAGCACAAAACAGCGATGATGGCTTTAACATGGTTGACGTAGGTGCTAATGCTAAGAGTAAGCCAGAATATTTGTTGCAATGGGCTCAAATGGCATCTTACTATGCAGAAAAAATTCGTGGTATCGACAATCCACGTATTAGCCTTTTAAACAATGGTGCAGAAAGCGATAAAGGTGATGACGTTCACCAAAAAGCTTACGAATTATTAAAAGACAGTGATTTAAACTTCCAAGGCAATATCGAAGGTAACGAATTATTGTTAGGCAACACTGATGTTGTAGTTACCGATGGTTTTACTGGTAATGCCGTTCTTAAGAACATTGAAGGTACTTCAAGTGTTATCTTGCATCTGTTAAAAGACAGCCTGTTAAACGGCGGTGTAATGACCAAGCTGGGTGCTTTAATGGTAAAGGGATCATTATCTAGCCTTGCATCAAAATTTGATACAGCTAAGTATGGTGGTGCTGTACTTTTAGGTGTAAATGCACCAGTTGTAAAGACTCATGGTCGTTCTAATGAAAGACCTATTTATTACACCTTGAAGCAAATCGATAAAATGATTGAAGAAAAACTTGTTGAAGAATTTAGAGACGAATTCGCAACAAAATAGTACAATGTTTTATTAAAAAGGAAGGTTATGTATATGTCAGAAGAAGAAATTTTTAATAAGATCAAAGATTTAATCGCTGAAAATTTTGAAATTGATAAGGATAAGATCACTGAAAGCACTAGTTTTACTGATGATTTAGATGCTGACTCAATTGACTTGGTAGAATTCATTTTGCAACTTGAAGATGAATTTGGTTCAGAAATCCCTGATGATGAAGCTGAAAAAATTAAAACAGTTGGGGATGCAGTCTCATATATCAAGTCTCATCAAGGTTAATTTCCTAAAAAAAGCCGTGTCGTTATTTGCATACGACCGGCTTTGTGTTTATAATTAGAAAATAAATAGAAAAGATTAAACGGCTTTTAATGAATAAAGTCTAAATGGAGGAATGACCTTTGGAAAAGCAGAGTGATCTATTATTAGATATTCAGCACCTGCATACGGCGTACCGTTTGCAAGGGAAATTCTATGATGCTGCAGATGATATTAATTTGACTTTGAAGCGTGACGAAATTTTAGCTATCGTAGGCGAATCTGGTTGCGGTAAGAGTACTATCGCTGCAAGTATTATTGGATTATATGATCATAAGAATACCAAAGTTACAGGTGATATTCTTTACAATGAATTAAATTTAGTGGGCTTAAATGAATCTTTGTTTAATAAGATTCGTGGTGACAAGATTGGTATGATCTTCCAGGATCCACTTGCCAGCTTGAACCCTTTGATGCGTGTTGGTGACCAAGTTGCTGAAACGCTTTATTACCATACAGACATGGATGAAAAAGCACGTCATGCACGTGTAATTGAATTGTTCAATCAAGTAGGTATGCCAAAGCCTGAAGAAATGTACGCAATGTACCCACATGAATTATCAGGTGGTTTGCGTCAACGTGTTGTTATTGCGATGGCTATTGCATGCAAGCCTGAAATTATCATTGCTGATGAACCAACAACTGCTTTGGATGTTACTATTCAAGCTCAAATTTTGGACTTGCTTGAAGACATTCAAAGACAATCACACTCAGGTATTATCTTGATTACCCACGACTTGGGCGTTGTGGCAGAAACTGCAGATGAAGTTGCTGTTATGTATGCTGGTCAAATCGTAGAAAAATCAGATGTAAAGACTATTTTTGAAAATCCTCTTCATCCGTATACAAGATCATTGCTTAACTCAATGCCTCAATCTGATGATACAGATGAGGACCTCCATGTTATTCACGGTACTGTGCCATCACTTAAAAATATGCCACGTACAGGTGATAGATTTGCTGCTAGAATTCCATGGATTCCAGCAAGTGCTCATGAAGAAGATCCAAAAGTACATGAAGTGGCTCCTGGTCACTGGGTAAGATGTACTTGCTGGAAGAGCTTCCATTTTGAGGATGAAGACGAATCGCAAAAAGCAGCAAGTGGGGAGTAGTATATGGCGAAAGAAATAATTCAAATCAAAGATTTAAAAGTATATTACCCAATTCGTTCTGGCTTTTGGAACAGAATTACAGATTATGTTCGTGCCGTTGATGGTGTTAACTTTTCAATTGGCGAAGGAGAAACTTACGGCTTAATCGGTGAATCTGGTTCTGGTAAGTCAACGACTGGTAAAGCAATTGTTGGTGTTGAAAAAGTTACAAGCGGCCAAATCATGTACAAAGGTTTGGATGTAACTAAGGCAAGCAACCGTAAAAAGCTTGACTACAACAAAGATGTTCAAATGATTTTCCAGGATTCAATGTCAAGTTTGAACCCAAGAAAGAGAATTGAAGACATCATTGCTGAACCTATTAGAAACTTCGAGAATTTGACTACTGATCAAGAAAGAGATCGAGTACAGGAATTACTTGATATTGTAGGGATGCCAAGTGACGCTATTTATAAGTATCCACACGAATTCTCTGGTGGTCAGCGTCAAAGAATTGGTGTTGCACGTGCCGTTGCTACTAATCCAAAATTGATTGTTGCCGATGAACCTACTAGTGCTTTGGACTTGTCAGTTCAAGCACAGGTTTTGAACTTCATGAAGCACATTCAACAACAATATAACATTGCATACTTATTCATTTCTCACGACTTAGGTGTTGTTAAGCACATGTCAGAAAACTTAGCAATTATGCACCGTGGTCGTTTAGTAGAATTAGGTAGTCGTGACGAAATTTACAAGCACCCAATTCATATTTATACTAAGCGTCTTCTTTCTGCAATTCCTAAAGTAGATGTAGAACACCGTGAAGAACACAAGAAGCACCGTGAACAAGTTGAAAAGGAATTCGAAGAAAACCAAAGCAAATGGTATGACAAGGATGGTCGTGTATATCCACTTCAAAAAGTAGCTCCTAACCACTGGGTAGCTTTACCAAAAGACATGGCACAAGAAGCTAAGCTTGAAGAACGAGAAGAAAAGGAGAGTGATTAAGCATGTGGAAAACAATCTTACGTCGTTTGTTAATCATGATCCCTCAATTGATCATCTTGAGTTTGCTTGTCTTTCTTTTAGCTAAGATGATGCCTGGTGACCCATTTAGCGGATCAATTAACCCTAACACTGACCCAAAGCAAATTGAAGCTTTAAGAAGAGCTGCAGGTCTTTATGATCCATGGTATGTACAATACTTTAGATGGGTGGGTAACTTGTTCCATGGTGACCTTGGTACAAGTTACATCCAACACGTTCCAGTAGTTTCATTGATTGCCGACCGTGCAAGCAACACCTTCTGGTTATCACTTTTAACTACTATCTTGACTTATAGTATTGCGATTCCTTTGGGTATTACTGCTGGTCGTCACCAAGATGAATGGCAAGATACTAGTGTCCAAATCTTTAACTACATTACTTTGGCAACACCAGGATTCGTATTCTATATCTTAGGATTATGGCTCTTTGGTTTTACTTTAGGCTGGTTCCCAATTTCAGGATCAGTTTCAGCTAACGCTTCAGGATTCTGGGGCGTACTTGGCAGTCGTCTTTACCACATGATTTTGCCAGCAATCTTGTATGCTTTGATTACTACTACTGGTACTGTACAGTACTTGAGAACAGGAATTGTTGATAACAAGGTTGAAGACTACGTTAGAACTGCCCGCAGTAAGGGTGTTCCTGAAAACGTTGTTTTCCATAAGCACATTTTGAGAAACTCATTATTGCCAATTGCTGCCTTCCTTGGTAACACTATTACTGGTTTACTTAGTGGTTCAATGATTATTGAAAGTGTCTTCAGTTATCCTGGTATGGGTAAGTTATTCCTTGACTCAATCAGTCAACGTGACTACACCACTTTAACTGCTTTGATTCTTATCTTTGGTATTTTGACTTTAATTGGTAACTTATTGTCAGATATCATTATGAGTATCATTGACCCACGTATTAGAATTCAATAGGGAGGAGAGAAGAAATGGCTGATAAGAAGAAAAATACTGCTACAAAGAAAGCAAGTAAAAAAGATGCTACACAAAAGGCTACTCTCCCACCTTCTGGATTTAAGGTGGCTATACGTGAAATTTTACGTTCTAAGTCTGCATGTATAGCTTTGATTATCATTATTTTAATTTTGTTATTCACTTTCGGTGGTTCATTGTTCTTGAACAGAGCACAAATTACTGAAATGAACATTGTGGATGCCTACTATGGTTGGGGCCAAGGCGGACACCTTCTCGGTACTGATGATGGTGGTCGTGACATTTTGAAGTTGCTCATCATGGGTGGACGTAACTCAATCATGATTGGTATCTCAGTAACTGTAATTACTGAAATCGTTGGTTTGGTAGTCGGATTAGTTTCTGGTTACTACGGTGGTGCAGTTGATGTTGTTATCATGAGAATAGTTGACTTCATTCAGATTTTGCCACAAATGCCAATTATCATTGTTTTGACTACAGTTATTCCTAACTACAACGCTGTAACTTTGGTATTGTTAATTGCGATGTTTGGATGGACAACGACGGCACGTTACTACCGTTCATTCATCTTGTCGCAACGTGATCGTGATTACGTTTTGGCATCAAAGACTTCAGGTTCTTCTAACTTACAAATTATGTTCCGTGAAGTTTTGCCTAACATCACTTCAATGATTATCATCGACGTTGTTTTAACTATTGCTGGTAACATTGGTATTGAAACTAGTTTGTCCTTCTTGGGTTATGGTTTGCCAACCACTACGCCATCACTTGGTACTTTGATTGGATTTGCCGATGACCCAGTTAACGTTATTAACCGTCCATGGTTATGGCTTCCAGCTACAATCTTACTTTTGGTAATTTCCTTAAGTATTAACTACGTTGGTCGTGCTCTTCAACGTGCTGGTGACGCAAGACAACGTGAAAATTAATAGTTTAATAAAAAACATTAAAACAGCTCCATCACTTGATAGAGCTGTTTTTTTAGTTCCATAATAATAAAATTATGTTGGTTATAATAATAAACCTATGCTAATTAAATAAAATAAAAATTAAATTTATTTTCATAAAACTATTGAAAAATTAATCTATCGTGGTATTATTTAATCATCAACTTGATTCAAAGATTTTTAATAAAAAATTCTTAAAAGATATCCTAGATGGATGGAGGAAATGTTATATGAAATTAACAAAAGTATTAGGTTCTGTAGGAGTAATTTCTGCAGCCGCGGTAGCATTAGCTGCTTGTGGTCAAAGTGGTAACAACAATAATCAAGGAGCAAAGGACGCTAAGAAGTTCCCAGAATCAACTCCTAAGAAAGCCACTAAGCAAGGTGGTACTGTTTCTGTAGCTTTGAAAACAGATACTCCATTTACTGGAATCTTTTCTGATGAATTATCAACTTCAACTATTGACTCAAATGTAGCTGCACCTGGTGAAGAATCTTTATTTGATACTGATGATCATTACAGAATCAATGATAAGGGTGCTGCTACTCTTAAGATTGACCGTAAGGCTAAGACAGTAACTATTACTGTTAAGAAAGGCGTTAAGTGGTCAGATGGTAAGCAAGTAAACGCTAAGGACCTTGAATATCCATACGAAATCTTGGCAAACAAGAAGACTCAAGCTCAACGTTATGACTCAACTCTTGAATTTATCAAGGGTATGAAGGAATACCACGAAGGCAAGGCTAAGACTATTTCAGGTATTGAAATGCCAGATGGTGAAAATGGTCGTACAATTGTAATTCACTACACTCAATTGAAGCCAGGTATGTACTTCTCAGGTAACGGTTACTTCTGGGAATCAGCTGCACCATACCACTACTTAAAGAATGTTCCATTTAACAAGCTTCAATCATCTGACCAAATCAGAAAGAAGCCATTGTACTTTGGTCCATTTAAGCTTGATAAGCTTGTTCGTGGTCAATCAGTAACTTGGGTTCCAAACAAGTACTACTGGAGAGGTAAACCAAAGTTGAATAAGGTTGTAATCCAAGTAGTTAACCCTAACTCAGCTTCTCAAGCTATCAAGAGTCACAAGTTCGACATTACTGGTGTAATTAACTCACAATGGGATCAAGTTAAGAACACTAAGGGTGTTAACTGGGTTGCTTCAGTTCCATTGGCATACAGCTACGTCGGCTTTAAGATGGGTAAATGGGACGCTAAGACTGGCAAGAACGTAATGGACAAGAACTCCAAGGTTGCTAACAAGTCATTGCGTCAAGCTATCGGTTATGCAATGAACATTGATGCTGTTAACAAGCGTTACACTCAAGGTTTGAGCTTCAGAGTTAACACTTTGATTCCTTCAGGCTTTGGTGCTTACCACGATAGTAGCATTAAAGGTTACAACTACAACTTGAAGAAGGCTAACCAATTATTGGACAAGGCTGGATACAAGAAGAAGGGTAAGTGGCGTGTACAACCTAACGGTAAGCCATTAGTACTTCACTTCGCTACTATGTCAGGCTCACCAAACGCAGAAGCTATTGCACAAAACTACTTGCAACAATGGCACAAGATCGGTTTGAACGTTAAGCTTACAGGCGGTCGTTTGATGGAATTCAACTCATTCTACGACAAGGTTCAAAACGATTCTAAGGATATCGACTTCTTCCAAGCAGGTTGGTCATTAGCATCTGAACCATCACAAGCAAGTATGTACGGCGAAACTTCACCAATGAACTACGAACGTTTCGTAACTCCAGAAAACAACAAGTTGCTTGCTGACATGGACTCACAAAAGGCCTTTGATACTAAGTACCGTGTAAAGGTCTTCCACCAATGGCAAAAGTACATGTACGATGAAGCCTTTGTAATCCCAACAAGTAACTCATACAGCATCAGCGCTGTAAACAACAAACTTACTGGCTACTCAACTAAGCCATCACAAAACAACAACGGTCACCAATTATGGTACCAAGTAGGTTACGCTAAGTAATTTAAACAAGCAAACACATTAGTAAAAATCTCTAAAATTCTAAACAATAAATAATCCTTTACATAAACTTTCATATTAAAATCTAATAACTAACATAAAAAACGACAGATATCTTAAAAAAGATACCTGTCGTTTTCATGCTGTTGTAACTTTTTTGTAATAGTGCTATTATGAACTAGTCAACTTGTTCCAAGTTATGGAGGATTTTTACTAATGAAAAAGGCAAAATTATTTGCTGGCGTTACACTGTTATCTGGTGTTGCCCTTACATTAGCAGCTTGTGGTAAGCCATCTAATTCAAATGCTAACGAAGCTTCAACTGCTGCTAAATTTAGTTCAGCTGTTCCAACTAAGGCTACTAAAAATGGTGGTACTGTAAAGGTTGCTGTTGAAACTGATACCCCATTCACAGGTATTTTTAATGATGAACTTTCAACTTCAGCAACTGATACTGAAGTTATGCAATATGGTGCTGAATCACTTTTTGCTACTGATGATCATTATGTCTTCACTGACAAGGGTGCAGCTACTATTAAGATTGACCAAAAGGCCAAGACTGCAACTATCAATATTAAGAAGAACGTTAAGTGGTCAGATGGTAAGCCTGTAACTGCTAAGGACTACGAATACGCTTATGAAATTATTGCTAACAAGGACACCAAGTCACAACGTTACACTGCAAGTTTAGCTGACTTGGAAGGTTTGCAAGAATATCATGATGGTAAGTCAAACAGCATTTCAGGTATTGAAATGCCAGATGGTGAAAACGGACGTAAAGTTGTTCTTCACTTCAAGACTATGAAGCCTGGTATGAACACTAGTGGTAATGGTTATATCTGGGAAACTGCTGCACCATACCACTACTTAAAGGATGTTAAGTTCAAGGACTTGATGTCAAGTGATAAGATTCGTAAGAAGCCTTTGTTCTTTGGTCCATACAAGCTTCAAAAACTTGTTCGTGGTCAATCAACTACTTGGGTTCCAAACAAGTACTACTACAAGGGCAAGCCAAAGCTTAGCAAGATTACCGCTTCTGTAATCAACCCTAACTCAGTTGCTCAAAGTATTAAGTCAAACAAGTTTGATGTTATTCAAGTTATTAACTCACAATGGCCAAACGTTAAGAACACTAAGGGTGTAAACTTCATCGCTACTGTTCCACTTTCATACTCATACCTTGGCTTCAAGGTTGGTAAGTGGGATGCCAAGAAGGGCGAAAACGTAATGAACCCTAAATCAAAGATGAACAACAAGGCTTTGCGTCAAGCTATCGGTTACGGTATGAACGTTAACCAAGTTGCTAAGCGTTACTCATACGGCTTGAGCTTCAGAATTCCTACTTTGATTCCTAAGCAATTCGGCGACTACTTCGACAAGGATGTTAAGGGTTACTCATACAACATTAAGAAGGGTAACGAAATTTTGGACAAGGCTGGATTCAAGAAGAAGGGTACTTACCGTGTACAACCTAACGGCAAGCCTTTAACTATCCGTCTTGCAGCTATGAGTGGTAATGCTAACCAAGAACCAATCATCCAAAACTACATCCAACAATGGAAGAAGGAAGGCTTAAACGTTAAGCTTACTGGTGGTCGTTTGATCGAATTTAACTCATTCTACGACAAGGTTCAAAACGATGATCCATCAGTTGATATGTTCATGGGTGCATGGTCACTTTCAAGTGAACCATTACCAAACGACCTTTACGGTGAAAGAGCTCCAATGAACTACTCACGTTTCGTAACTAAGAAGAACATTCAACTTCTTGACGAAATGGACTCACAAAAGGCCTTCAACCATTCATACAGAATTGATAAATTCCACGAATGGCAAAAGTACATGGATGACGAAGCTTACGTTCTCCCTGTATCAAACAGCTACACAATTACTGCAGTTAATAAGAAACTTACTGGCTACTCACTTAAGCCATCAGCTTCAATGGGTAACGGATTCCCTAACTGGTACAACGTAGCTTACACTAAGTAATAAAAATTAATAAGTGTTAAAAGGACTACTTCATTTTTTTGAAGTAGTCCTTTTTGACATTCAAATTTTAGTAATAAAACTGGTATAATTTATTAAGTATAAAAGGGGCAATTATATGGTAAGTACAAAATTTTTAAAGAAATTAAAAGACGAATATAATATCGAATTTAATAATGAAAAATTACTAGAAGAAGCATTTACGCATTCTTCATATTCTAATGAACACCCTGATGATGGGATTCGTGATTATGAAAAACTAGAATTCTTGGGCGATGCAGTTCTTGAATTAGCCGTATCTAATTATCTATATCGTCACTACCCTAAGTTAAATGAAGGCGAGTTAACTAGATTAAGATCTAATATTGTTAGAACTGAAGGATTTTCTGAATTTGCCATTGAATGTGGTTTTCAAAAGGAAATTCACTTGGGTAATGGTGAAGAAAAAGCTGGTGCTAGAAGCCGTAAAACTTTACTAGAAGATGTTTTTGAAGCCTTTAATGGCGCCTTGTATCTTGATCAGGGGATGCCAGCAGTTGAACATTTCTTACACTTAACCGTTTATCCTTTGATTGATAAAGGTGAGTTTGACGATTCACGAGACTACAAGACAGATTTGCAAGAATTGTTACAACAAAATGGTCCCGTTAATATTGAATATTCAGTAATTAGTGAATCACAATTGCCATCGCATTTTGTAGTTGAATTAAAGATCAATGATCAAGCTAAGACTCGCGGTGAGGGCCATAACAAGAAGGCTGCTGAACAACAAGCTGCCAAGGCTGCATTACAAGAATTAGAGTAAGGGGACAAAAAGTGCCATTAACAGAATTAGTGCTCGATGGTTTTAAATCATTTGCAGAAAAGACAACTATTCATTTTAATGACGGAATAACTGGCATCGTTGGACCTAACGGTAGTGGTAAGAGTAACATTACAGAAGCTATTCGTTGGGTAATGGGTGAATCAAGTGCCAAATCTCTTCGTGGTACTAACATGAAGGACGTTATTTTTGCTGGTAGTCAATATAGAAAGCCACTGAATAAGGCAGAAGTTACTTTAGTATTTGACAATAAAGATCGTGAATTAGCTTTTGATGCTGATCAAGTCTCAATTACTAGAAGAATTTTGCGTTCAGGTGATAGTGAATTTCTCATTAATAACCAGCAAGTTCGAATGCGTGATGTTCGTGCGCTTTTCCTTGATTCAGGAATTTCACCAAACAGTTTGGCAATTATTTCCCAGGGACGCGTTGACCAAATACTGAATTCTCGTCCAGACCAGAGAAGAATTATTTTTGAAGAAGCTGCTGGCGTGCTCCATTTTAAACAACAAAAAGAAGAAGCACAGACTCAGCTTAAGAAGACTCAAGATAACTTAATTAGAATTAATGACTTAGTTAAAGAACTTGAGGGTCGTCTTGAACCGCTTCATGAACAAAGCTCACTTGCTAAAGAATATCAATTCCAAAAAGAAGGCTTAGATAAGAAGCTAAAGAGCTTATTGGCCTTTGAAATAGAAGATATTAATCATCAAAAAGAAGATGTACAAAAGTCTGCAGAAAAAAGTAAGCATCTTTTAGCTAAATTAGATAATGAAGTTAAGGATTCACAAGATGCTGTCTCTGAAAAAAGGGATGAATACAAAAAGCTGCAAAATAAGCGTGACGATACGCAAAAGCAATTGCTTGAACTCAGCAAACAATTATCTGATTTAGATGCAAGTTTGCAAATGGCAGAACAATCACGCAAATTTGATGATGCCACTAAGATTGAATATCAAAATCAAGTTAAGAATTTAAAAAATGGTCTTGTTAAGTTAAATGATGACTTAGCTAGTTTGCAAAAGACAGCTGCTGAATTAAAAGATAAGCAGGCAGCTTTGCAAAAACAGCGTGATGGGTTAACTGCAGAATTAAAAGAAGATCCAGCTGAGTTAAATAAGAAGCTGGAAAATTGTAGAAATGATTATATTCAACTTTTGCAAGATCAAGCAACGACTAATAACCAGATTGTTAACTTGAACACGGAATTAAAGCGTAGTAAGGCTGATACTAGCTATCAAAATAGTGATGTTTCAAAACAACTTAGTGAAGCAAAAGCTGATCTTGAAAAATCACGTGCTGAAGGTAAGAAGCTAACTGAAAAACGTAAACAAGAAAAGATTCAATTAGCTGAAATTAATGATCAAAATAGTGATTTAACAGAAAAGATTGATCATTTACGTCAAACTGTTGCCGATGAACGAGGTAAGTTAGAAAAGATTGAAGCTCGTCATGAAGCATTAGTTAATATCCAAAAAAGACATGAAGGCTACTACTACGGTGTTCGTAATGTCTTGAATCACTTGAATGCTTTCCCTGGTGTAATTGGTGCAGTAGGTGAATTGATTTCATTCCCAGTTGAACTTGAAGCAGCAATGACTACTGCTCTTGGTGGCGGCGTTCAAGATTTGGTTACTGATAGCAGAATCAGTGCTAGAAATGCGATTAATCAATTAAAACGCAGTCGCGGCGGTCGAGCTACTTTCTTACCATTAGATGGATTGCGTCAATATGGCATCCCTCAATCAACAGTAACCACTCTAAAGTCATATGAAGGCTTTAGAGGAATAGCCAGTGATCTGGTTGAAAGTAAAACTGATCATGATATTAACGCTGCGATTAACTATTTATTAGGTAGTGTCATTATCGTTGATACTATTGATACTGCGTTATCTGTTTCTAAGCGAATTAATCGCTACAGAATTGTTACTTTGGATGGGGATGTAATTTCACCAGGTGGTTCTATGACTGGTGGGCAAAGAAACCAGCGTAGTAATTCTCCATTGCAAACTGCAACTGAAATCAATCAATTAGAATCACAAATTAAGACTTTAACTAAGACGTTAAAGGAAGACCAAACTCAGCTTGAAGCTTTAGTTGAACAAGGTCAAAAAGTAAGTGCTGAATTACAAAAGATTCAAAGCGCTTTGCAAGAAACAAATCAAGCAATTAATGAAGCTGCAATTTCCTTCCAGAGCCAAGAAAAGGAAGTTAAGCGTTTAGTTGATGCTAATACTTTATATGAATCCAGAGTTAAAGAACGCGATTCACGAATTAAAGATTTAAAGAAGCAAATTGACCAAGCTCAAACTAAACAAAAGCAATTGACTAAGCAAGGCGAAGAACAAAGAGCTGCAATGAATCAGTTGCAAGAAAGAATTAGCAACTTTAATAGCTTGAGTCAAAAGGTACAAGATAAGTTATCTAAGTTAGATCCAGATATTGCGGTTTATACCAATAAATTAGAAAACTTGCTCAGTCAAGAAAATGAGAAAAAGATGCAGATTGAAAATAATCAAAAGCAAACTGCTGATTTAACTCAAAAATTGCAAGACTTAATGCAAAATAATGAGCTTTCAACTAAGAAGAGTACAGATTTAAACAAGCAAAAGAAGGATCTGGCACGTCAAACTGAAAGTTTGCAAACCAAATTGAATGACCTTAGTTCGCAATTAGGTCAATTTGATGCGCAAATTAATCAATTGGATCAAGTAGCTAGTCGAAACTATGAATTGCGCAAGGATGCTGCACTTGAGCAAGAAGATTATTCAGTGCAACTTGCTAAATTTAATAGTGCAATTAATCAGCGACTTGAAACTTTACGTGATGATTATTCATTAACTTACGAAGCTGCTCTTGCCCAAGCTGACGGCGAAAATAATGAAGATACCAGAAATGAATTAGCTAAAAGCGTTAAATTGCATCGCATGTCAATTGAAGATATTGGCCCTGTTAACCTTGATTCAATTCAAGAATATGAAGATGTTAAAAAGCGTTATGACTTCTTGAGCGGACAACAAGATGACTTGCTTAAAGCTCGTGATAATCTTGAAAAATCAATGAATGAGCTTGATGAAGAAGTTAAGACTCGTTTCAAGAATACGTTTAATACTGTCGCAGATAGTTTTAAGCAAATCTTCCCAGTTGTCTTTGGTGGCGGAAAGGCTAAGCTTGAATTGACCGAGCCAAACAACTTGCTTGAAACAGGAATTGAAATTATCGCTCAACCACCTGGCAAGAAATTACAACGCTTGAGTTTGCTTTCTGGTGGTGAAAGAGCCTTAACTGCCATTACTTTGTTATTTGCAATGCTCCAAGTAAATCCAGTGCCATTCTGTGTACTAGATGAAGTGGAAGCCGCTCTTGATGATGCAAACGTAGCTCGATTTGCTCAATTTTTGCTTAAATATGATATGAAGACGCAATTTATCGTAATTACGCATAGACGAGGAACTATGAGACAAGCCGATCAATTGTATGGCGTAGTAATGCAAGAATCTGGTGTTTCTCAAGTGTTATCTGTATCATTAAAAGAATTGAAAGACAAACATGAGGTGAGATAATTGGGATTATTTGATCGAATTAAAAAGTCTCTCTTCGGTAAAAAGGATGACGAAGAAGAGAAAAAAGAAGAACAGCCAAAGCAAGAAGAAAAACAAGAATCAGAGGAAGAAAATTCTGAGTCTGAAGTAGAATCAACTGAGCAAGAAGAAGCTGCATCAGACGAATCTACATCAAATGATGAAGAAAATGCTTCTGAATCTGAGACTGAACCAGTTGAAGAAAATGAAAAATCAAATTCAGAAGGTGCAGAAGAAGACGCTGAAAAGCCAGAAGAATCAGATAAAACAACAGAAGAACCATCTGAAGAGCAAGAATCAGTAAGTGAAGAAACCAATACTGAAGAATCTAAACCTGAAGAACCAGAGCAAGAGGAATCTGAAGAAACTTCATCAGAAGAAGATTCTCAAGAAAAGCTTTATGAAAAGGGACTTGAGAAGACCAATAAAGGTTTCGGCGCACGTTTAAATGCTTTCTTTGCTAAATTCAGAACAGTAGATGAAGACTTCTTTGATGATCTTGAAGACTTGCTTATTGAATCTGATGTTGGCTATGAAACAGCAGAGCAATTAACTGATGAATTACGTGAAGAAGCTAAATTGCAAAATGCTAAATCACGTGATGACTTGAAACAAGTAATTGTTGAAAAATTAGTTGATCTTTACGATCAAGGTGGCCAAGGCAAGGATGAAAAATTAGCTTATAATCCAGATGCTAAGCCTAACGTTTACCTTTTTGTAGGTGTTAACGGTGCCGGTAAGACTACTACTATTGGTAAATTAGCTAAACGCTTCAAGGATGAAGGTAAATCAGTAATTTTAGCTGCAGCTGATACCTTTAGAGCTGGTGCGGTTGAACAATTAGTTGAATGGGGCAAACGTGTTGATGTCCCAGTAGTAACTGGTAAGGAAAAGGCTGATCCAGCATCAGTTGTCTACGATGCGACTGAACGTGCCATTAAAGAGCAAGCTGATTATCTTTTAGTAGATACAGCAGGTCGTTTGCAAAACAAGAAGAATTTAATGGCCGAACTTGAAAAGATTCAAAGAACAATTAAGAAATTGTTGCCAGATCAACCAACTGAAACTTTATTGGTATTAGATGGTTCTACTGGACAAAATGCTCTATTGCAAGCTAAAGACTTTGATAAGACTACTAAATTAACTGGCTTAGTTTTAACCAAACTTGATGGTTCTTCAAAGGGTGGGGTTGTCTTAGCAATCCGCAATGAAATGAACTTACCAGTTAAGTTAGTTGGATTAGGTGAAAAAGCAGAAGACTTGGCAGATTTTAATGCCGCAAATTATGCTATTGGTCTTTTCCATGGCTTGGTCTAGTGATAAAGTTAAGATATATAATTTATTAATTATAAGGAGATTTTTATGAAAGAATATAGCGCTTGTACTACTATCTTAGTAGGTAAAAAAGCATCAATCGATGGCACTACTATGATTGCTCGTAACGATGATACTTTCCGTCCTATTACCCCACAAAAATTTATTATTGAACCAGCACGTCATGGTGAAAAGAAGCACATTAAGTCATGGCTTAACAAGTTTGAAATGGATCTTCCAGAAGATGCACAACGTGTTCCAGCTGTACCTAATGTTGATTACAAGCACCGTGGTTACTACGATGAAAGTGGTATTAACCAAGAAAACGTTGCAATGTCATGTACTGAATCAACTTACGGTAACGAAAGAACTTTAGCATTCGATCCACTTGTTAAAGATGGATTAGATGAAGACTGTATGCAAACTTCAGTATTGCCATACATTCACTCAGCTCGTGATGGTGTTAAGTACTTAGGTAAGTTAATTGCTAAGTATGGTTCACCTGCTGGTAACTCAGTTTTGTTCAGCGACAAGGATGAAATCTGGTACATGGAAATCGTTACTGGTCACCACTGGGTAGCAGAACGTATTCCAGATGATTGCTATGCTGCAACTGGTAACCGTGTAGCTATTGAACAAGTTGACTTTGACAATCCTGATTACTTCATGTGGAGTGAAGGCATTCAAGAATTTGTTGAAGAACACCACTTGAATCCAGATCATGAAGGTTGGAACTTCCGTCACATTTTTGGTACATACACTGAACAAGATCGTCACTACAACACTAACCGTCAATGGTACATCCAAAAGTTGTTCAACCCAGAAATTGAACAAGACCCACAAGATGGTGATATTCCATTCATCCGTAAGGCTGCTAAGAAGATCACTAAGGAAGACATTCAATTTGCTTTAGGTTCACACTACCAAGACACTCCATATGATCCATTTGGCAAGGGTACTGAAGAAGAAAAGCACCGCTACCGTCCAATTGGTTTGAACCGTACTCAAAATGCTCACATTTTGCAAATTAGAAGCGACGTTCCAGCAGACCGTGCAGCTATTATGTGGTTATGTATTGGTGGTCCTACATTTACACCATTTATTCCATTCTTTGCTAACATGAATGATACTGATCCTTCATTTAACAATACTTCAATGGACTACAACATGAATGATGCATGGTGGTACTACAAGTCATTTGCAGCAATCGTGGAAAGTCACTACCCACAATTTGTACAACTTGACACTACTTACCTTACTGAGCTTAACCGTTACTTCAGAGGTCGTGTTGAAGAAATTATTAAGGACTCAGAAGGCAAATCAGGCGACGAATTAACTGAATTCTTAACTAAGGAAAATCAAAAGACTGTTGCTCATACTCGTAAGGAAACTGAAAAGTTATGGGGTCAAATGATGATTGAAGTGGGACCTAAAAAGTAGACATTTTAAAACATAGGATTAATAGAGGCTTGATTCCGATATTCTTTCGGAGTTAAGCCTTTTAATCTGCTCTTTATCCTTTCTTCGTTATAGTATTTGATATATTCCTCTATAGCTTGAGC
>NZ_CABUIW010000005.1 GCF_902491705.1 uncultured Lactobacillus sp.
GCTCAAGCTATAGAGGAATATATCAAATACTATAACGAAGAAAGGATAAAGAGCAGATTAAAAGGCTTAACTCCGAAAGAATATCGGAATCAAGCCTCTATTAATCCTATGTTTTAAAATGTCTACTTTTTAGGTCCCACTTCATTAGTCTATTTATCCAAATACTTTTTTAAAGTCTTCAACTGCACTGTTTCGTCTATTTTCATCTGGAATTACCGCATAAATGACTTTTGAAATACTAGTTGGCTGCTCAAATATTCTCTGCCACATTTTTGCAACTTCAAGTGGTTTAAAACCAAAAACTCCAGCTCCCCATGCACCCAGGATCAGAATATCAACATGCTGGTCTTCAGCGATTTTTTTTAACAAAGTTCATTCGACTAAGCATAGCACGGTCAGCATCACTATAAAATTTCATCTGCTCTTCTGGATCTCGTAATGCAAAACTGCCAGCTGTTTTATTTGGCGCAGCACAAGTAATTACATCACTTTTACCTTCTAATTTGGTAGCTCCCCAAAGAATATTAGGAGTATAAAGAGCACGATTCATATAAATACCGCGATTTTCATGCTGTCTATTCCAATTATAAAATTCGGTTTGACTAGCAATCACAGGATAAAGATCAGACTGTCTGCAGATTGCTTCTTCCTGTGCCACAGCACCATCTAAAAAGCCACCACCAGGATTAACATATGAAGCAAAATTTAAAGCAGCAATTTTTTTGTCATTATACGTTTTGTTAGCCTTAATCACAGCCTGATCAATAGCAAGTGGCCAGACAACTTGTTCTGCTTTTTTAGCAAAATTGGCATCCCCTTGACTCGCAAAAGCATCGACATCATAAACCACAGTCTTTTTAATCGAATCCTGAATCTGGCGTGTAAATAATTTTTCAACCATTGCTTCATGCTTGCGAGCTACAGCACGGTAATGAGCACGTTTTGTATTATTTTCCATAGTTTTCCTTTCCAAGATTTATCGAAATTCAAACGTTTGTTTGATATAATTCTATTAAAAAAATAGTCTAAACACAACTAAAGAGGGAAAAATGAGAACACTTAACATTATCGGCATCAGCATCTACCTTATTATCGCAATCGTTTTAGCAGTCAGACGCTTTTACCTAATCCAAAATTTGCGTAGTAAGAAAATTAAGGAAGAAGATTATGAACGCTTATCCAAACGAAACACCATTGAATTAATTGTAGTGGTCGTTCTCGCAATGCTTTACGTTTATACGCCTTTCAAAATTTTCATCTTCTAAAAAAATTCCCACAAACAACCTCATTTCAATTGGTTATCACTGCTTAAACAGGTAAACTAGATAGTAACAAATACTAAAAAGGAGAAAATTATGAAATATAACCAATATGCCTATGTTGAAACTGACTTTGCTGAACAAGTCAAAGAACTCATCGACATCAACTTTTTACCTAGAAATTATGAAGACTGGTCATTCAGCGATTTGCTTGCTAAATTAGTCAAAAATGCGATTGCTGAAGCAAAAACTGATGCAGCTAAAACTGCTAAGTTAAACGAATTTGCGGTTTCAGATCACGAAACACTTGCCGACTTTTTAAAGCAAAAGCCTGAATCTATTGGCACTGCTCAATTCTACAACGTAGCTTTGCAACTACTCGGCTACCACGTTCACTACGACTACGATTTTGCCGACCCTACTGGCTTTATGCAAAAGAATGCCTTGCCATTTGTTCAAGACATTAGTGACAACCACAAGTTAATCTCTGCCTTTTATCGTTTGCTTAATACTCGTAGTAAAAATGGTCAAATCTTGCTCGATGTAATGGCTGGTAAAGGCTACTTCACTCAATTCTGGGGCCAAAATGAATTTAAATTCTTTAACGGTAAGTCTATCCCTGTCTTTGACACTAACAAGGTTATCCGTGAAGTCGTTTATGTAGAAACTGACTTGGATACTGACCACGACGGCAAGAGTGACTTAATTCAAGTAACTGTCTTTCGTCCTGCCGAAACTAACAAGGGCTTGAAAGTTCCAGCACTTTACACTGCATCCCCATACTTTGGCGGAATTATTGCTAACGAAAAGCGTAATCACAACGTCGATGAAAACTTGTCTGATGCTACCGAATGGAACGACCCACAATACGTTCACTCACCTATCGTCAAAGCAGAAAAGCCCGATGGTTCAAACCACCCAGCTACTGAAGAAGCCGTTCATAAGTCATCATATCCATTAAACGAATACATGCTTGCCCGTGGTTTTGCTAGCGTCTTTGCCGGTGCCATTGGTACTCGCGGCAGTGACGGTGTTAGAATCACAGGTGCTCCTGAAGAAACTGAATCAGCTGCAGCCGTAATTGAATGGCTTCACGGCGATCGCGTTGCCTACACTGACAGAACTAGAACTGTTCAAACTAAGGCTGACTGGTGTAATGGTAGTATCGGTATGACTGGTCGTTCATATCTTGGTACTTTGCAAATTGCGATTGCAACAACTGGCGTTAAGGGTCTTAAGACCGTTGTTTCTGAAGCCGCAATTTCATCATGGTATGACTACTACCGTGAACATGGCTTGGTAATTGCTCCTGAAGCTTGCCAAGGTGAAGACTTAGATCTTTTAGCTGAAACTTGCCAATCTAACTTGTGGGATGCAGGTTCATACCTCAAGATCAAACCAGAATACGACAAGATGCAAAAAGAATTACTTAAAAAAGAAGATCGTACAACTGGTCAATATTCTAACTTCTGGGAAGCAAGAAACTACCGTCACCACGCAGATGGCATTAAGTGCTCCTGGATTTCTGTTCATGGTTTAAACGACTGGAACGTTAAACCTAAGAATGTCTACAAGATTTGGCAACTTGTTTCTAAGATGCCAATGAAGCACCACCTTTTCTTGCACCAAGGTCCTCACTACAACATGAACAACTTCGTTTCTATCGACTTTACCGATTTGATGAACCTCTGGTTTGTTCATGAATTATTAGGTATTGAAAACAATGCTTATAACCAATGGCCAACAGTCATGATTCAAGACAACTTGCAAGCTGACAAGTGGCACGAAGAAAAAGACTGGAATGATAAATTAGGTCAAGAAAAGATCTACTACCCAACTGATGATGGTGAACTTTATGCAGATGGTAATGGTCAAGCTAAGCAATCATTTACTGATATGGGCGGAATCGAATTCAAGAAGGCCGGAATTTCTGAAAGCGATTGGCAATACAAGTTTATCTGCGGCGATAAAAAGTGGGCAAAGCCAAGCTTGCGCTTTATCTCTGATGAATTTATCCACCCTACTACAATCGTAGGTCGTCCTGAAGTTAAGATTAGAGTTAAAGGATCTTTACCTAAAGGCCAAATTTCTGTTGCTTTAGTTGAATTAGGCGAAAGAAGACGTTTGACTGCTACTCCTAAGTTCTTGATGCGCGGCGGTCAAGAATTAGGCTACAGATTCGGTACTGATACTCTTCAAGAATTTGTCCCTGATAAAAAGACTAAGGCTAAGCTGATCACTAAGGCTCACATGAACATGCAAAACTTCAAGGACATGAAGAAGCCTGAACATATTGATGCAGACAAATTCTACGATCTTGATTTCTTGCTTCAACCTACCTACTACACTCTCCCAGCTGGTAGTAAATTAGCTTTGATCATCTACTCAACTGACGAAGGAATGACCAAGCGTCCACTTGAAGAAGAAACTTATACTGTTGACTTAGCTAATACTGAAATTAAGTTTTACGAAAAATAAATCTAATACCTTTGACTAAAGGATGATTATAATGAAGAAAAATAAATTAGCATTAATCTCTGCTTTAGCTTTGACTCTAGTTGCTACACCAGCTATTGGCACTTTTACTAATTCGACCGGTAATAGTGCAATTGCGCAAGCTGCAACTACTAAAGGCACAGCTAAGCTAATAGATTTTCATAATACAGATCACAAAATCCCTGTTTTTAACAAAAATGGTAAACGTCTTTCAAAGACACTTGCTTCAGGTAGCAGCGTAAAAGCTTATGGTAATCCTGTAATTTTAAAAGGGCCAAATTATCATAACCAAATTAATCTTGTGGTAATTAATGGTAAAGATTACTTCACTTTAGGCGATGGCTACATTAGTGCCGACAAAACTGTTGGTACTGGGGATACAATTGATGTGCTTAAAGGTACCTATGTCGTTGACAAAAACGGTAAACGTTTGCGTTCATTCCGCGGCAAAAGTGCTTACGTTAAAGCAAAAACAAAAATTAAGGTTGTAGGTACCTACAATGTACCAGCAGCTTACGTCAAAATTGGCAACAACCAATACGTTAAAGCATCATATGTAACGCAATTGAATGGTAAGTCACTCATCATATGTAACGCAATTGAATGGTAAGTCACTCATCACTTTAAACAGCAATTCTTATATTTATAACAAGAAAGGTCAAAGAATCAGAAACTTCCATGGCCAAAGCAAATTGTTAAAGAATGCAGCTGTTATAACTACAAGCAAAGTAAAGAAGGCTACAGATTCTAGTCAATACTACTTCTATGACAGTACAGAAGAAAGTAACAAGTCCAAGTCAACCTTTGCTACTACAAAAATCAAAGGTGTAGATTACTTTGCTATTGGTAATGGTGGCTATATCAAAGCAAGTAATGTAATTGCAGCTAATGGGATGATTTTGTTCACCAAAGGTCCAATTACAATTAAGCTTCCTAACCCTACAACTGTTTATACTGATAAATTTAAAGAAACTACTAAGAAGTTAAAAGCTGGTACCACTGTTAAGCTTGATAAATCTGCAGTAGATTTTAGCTTGAGTGATCCACAACTTTACTTCCATGTTGCAGGTACTAAACAATTAATCTATTGGGGCGATGCAGGTGAATACCCTGGCTATGGTGCTAGAGTTGCATCTTATGATCGCGGTTATGCTGATAACTATGCATTTAGTTTCAAGCAATTTATGGAATAGAGTCATAGATATTTAAAAAGCGAGAAGATTAATTCTTCTCGCTTTTTTTAGTTTACAAATAATTTCTTATATTCACCATAACCGTCTTGATCAAGTTCATCATATGGAATGAATCGAAGTGCAGCAGAATTAATACAATAACGTAATCCGCCTTGATCAACTGGTCCATCGGTGAAAACATGACCCAAATGTGACTGTGCCTCTGGACTTACTACTTCAGTACGCTCCATACCATGAGATTGATCGCGATGATATACTAGCTTTTCAATTGGCTTAGTAAAGCTAGGCCAGCCGCATCCCGCATCATATTTATCTTCACTTGAAAATAGTGGTTCACCTGAGACCACATCCACGTAAATCCCTTTTTGATAAAAATCATCATATTTCCCCAAAAAAGGATACTCCGTTGCCGCATTCTGGGTTACTTCGTATTCTTCTTTAGTTAGTTTCTTTAAAGCTTGCTTCTTCTTTTCGTCCAAAACCATCTCATTCACCTCGTTTTCACAACTATAACAAGAAAAAACTAATCATAATAAAAATATGCTCAAAAAAATAGCGACAGAAATTATCCGTCGCCTTAAATTAAATATGTTCAGTAGTCTTAGGGAAGAAATTATCAATTTGCTTTTCATAGATGTCGAATTTATATTTAGTCAAAAATTCGTTGGATGGATCGTAAATTCTAACTTGCAACATTTCATTCTTGCCATTCATGTGGACCTCTTTATTTGGTACTTCCAAAAATGGCTTAAATGCAGCAATAATATTTTGATAAGAACTATAAACGTGAACATTATGCTCAATAATTTCGCCATTGCGAGAATATCTCCGTGCATTAATTACGTAAACTGTATTGTCATTCATAAAAAAGTTCTCCTTTATTCGATTCTCCCTTACCTCTATTTTAATGCAAAACAGGTTGGATTATATTTCTTTTGCATTAAAAAAATGTCAGATGAAAACATCTAACACTTACTGATTTATTTAAATACTGAAGTCAAAACTGCTCCAAGAACAATCAAGACTAAACCGATTCCAGTATAAATGTAGCCCTTCTTGGTCTTCTTTTCATGCAAGAAGATGATACCACCAAGAGTTGAAATAACCACGCAAAGTTGTGACATAACAAATGCTAAGTTAACACCATTCTTTTGAACTGAAATAATGTATGAAAGTGCGGCAATTGCATAAATTACACCAGCTGGAATAACTTGATAACTTTGCTTTTCTTTCAAAACTTGAAGTTGCTTGGTACCTACAAGATAGATGAAAGTTGCAATCAACATACCAACTGTTTCACCTAAGAAGATCATTACTCCATCGCCCTTTAAGGCCTTAGGAATTGAACTTGAAGTAATGTATCCTAAAGTAGTCAAAACTAACACAATCATAGTAGTTGTTTGATTCTTCTTGCCACCTTCTGCAGTTCCTTTATCAGTTAAAGAAGTGCAGGCAACACCAATAATCAAAGCAATAATGCCGATAAAGCCAAATAACTTAGCTTGTGTACTTGCCCATTCGCCAAAAATCAACACACCAACAAGTGGCACACCGATCAATTGTAAACCGGTTGAAATTGGCATAGTTTCAGAAACACCAACTTTTGAGTAACTGTAATATTGTCCGCATTGACCAATTACCCAAGCAGCACCAGCTAACATAGCAAGTAAAAATGTAGTAGTGTTGAAAGCTGGACGTGTAAACAGAGTAACTACTGCACCAAATAAAAATGCCCCTAATACCGACCCTACAATTTGGTGATAAACATTACTCTTTTTGACTCCTGCAACAAATAGTGGCATAAGGCCCCATCCAATTGCGGGAATAAATAGATATAAATATCTCATCAATTTTCTCCCTTACTTGTAAAAAGTTACAAAAAGCATTCTATCAACAAAAGCGTTTTCATAGCAAACAAAAAGTGTAAAACGCTTTAATTTTTATTATTAAGGGAAAAAACATTAAAAAATAAGACTCCTGCTTTTCATGCAAGAGTCTTATTTTAATTATTATTCTAAATTGATCTATTGAAGTGCATCAGTTGCAAATGATCTATTTTCAAGTGCAGTAAGAAGTGCATCCGCGGTGTCCAGTGCAGTAAGCAATGGTACATTTTGTTGAATAGCCATTTGTCTAATGATGAATCCATCAGAGTTCTTTTCAATATCGTGACCCATCGTGTTGATTACTAAGTCGATCTTATCATCTTTCAATTCATTCAAGATGTTGTCGTCGGCTTCTTCATCTTCATGAACCTTAGTTACTAAGTCAACATGCAAGCCATTGTTCTTAAGGAAGTCTGCAGTACCCTTAGTTGCAAAGATACGGTAACCAATTCTAGCGAATCTCTTGGCAATTGGTAAAATCTTATCCTTATCTCTGTCTTCAATTGTGAGCAAGACATTACCATTTTCTGGCAACTTCATCTTTTCACCAGCAAATGCCTTGTATAATGCCTTAGCAAAGGTATGATCACTACCCATTACTTCACCAGTTGACTTCATTTCTGGTCCTAAGTATGAGTCAACATCGGCTAACTTGCTGAAGCTGAATACTGGAGCCTTAACTGAGATCATGTCTGGTTCTGGTGCTAAGCCATCACTGTAGCCCTGTTCTGCCAAGCTTTCGCCCATAATTACGCGGGTTGCTACTTGAGCCATTTCAATGCCTGTGATCTTGCTCAAGAATGGAACAGTTCTAGAAGCTCTTGGGTTTACTTCGATAACATAAACTTCGCCGTCACGTACAATGAATTGAATGTTCATAATACCAACACAGTTTAAGGTCAAAGCTAACTTTCTAGTCACGTCAGTGATCTTTTCCTTAACTTCTTCAGAGAAGGTTTGAGGTGGGTAAACTGCCATTGAGTCACCTGAGTGAACACCAGCGTGTTCGATGTGTTCCATAATTCCTGGTAAAAGAACATCGTGACCGTCGCTGATTGCATCGACATCACATTCACGACCATCAAGATAATCATCAACCAAGATTGGGTGATCGGCTGCAATATCAACGTGATCTTGCAAGTATTCTTCAAGTTCTTTCTTACTGTAGACAATTTCCATTGCCTTACCACCTAAGACATAACTTGGACGAACTAAGACTGGGTAACCAAGTTTTTCTGCAGCTTCGATAACACCTTCGTGAGTTGTAGCAGTCAAGCCCTTTGGTTGGTTCAACTTTAATTGCTTGATAATTTCATCGAACAATTCACGATCTTCAGCACGGTTAACATCCTTGACCTTAGTGCCTAAGATCTTTACGCCATGTGCTTCAAGACCAGCTGCTAAGTTGATTGAAGTTTGACCACCGAATTGAACAATTACACCAACTGGTTGTTCCAAGTCGCAAACATTCAAGACATCTTCAAGTGTTAATGGTTCAAAGTAAAGCTTGTCTGATACCGAGAAGTCAGTTGAAACAGTTTCTGGGTTTGAGTTAATAACAATTGCTTCATACCCCATCTTTTGCAAAGCCTTAACACAGTGAACAGTTGCGTAGTCGAATTCTACACCTTGACCAATTCTGATTGGACCTGAACCAATAACGATAACTGACTTCTTGCCTGACTTGTGTGATTCATTTTCTGTGTCATAAGTTGAGTAGAAATATGGTGTCTTTGATTCAAATTCAGCTGCACAGGTATCAACCATCTTGTAGACTGGGATAATGCCATGTGCTTTTCTAAAGTCTCTTACCTCATCAGCATTTTCATCCCATAATGAGGCAATTGTTGGATCGCTAAAGCCGTACTTTTTAGCAAGGCGTAATGTATCTACATCGTCCTTGTTTTCTTGCAAGGTCTTTTCCATTTCGACCATATGCTTAACGATGTCCAAGAAGTAGAAGTTAATCTTAGTTAATTCGTGTACATCTTCTAGTGAGTAGCCACGTCTGAAAGCTTCAGCTAAGTAGAATAAACGATCGTCTTGAGCCTTAACTAATTTTTGTTCAAGCTTATCATCACTTGCTTTATGAGCCTCTTCTGAGTAAAGATCTTTTTCATCAATTTCAAGTGATCTTACAGCCTTTTGCATTGCTTCTTCAGCAGTTCTACCGATAGCCATAACTTCACCGGTAGCCTTCATTTGTGTACCTAATACTCTGTCAGCCTTAGGGAATTTATCAAATGGCCAGCGTGGAATCTTGCAGACAACGTAGTCTAATGCTGGTTCAAATTCTGCATAAGTAGTACCAGTTACTGGGTTCTTGATTTCATCAAGTGTCATACCAACCGCAATTTTAGCAGCCATCTTGGCAATTGGGTAACCAGTAGCCTTTGATGCCAAAGCACTTGAACGAGAAACTCTTGGGTTTACTTCGATAACATCGTAGTTGAAGCTGTTTGGATCAAGGGCAAGCTGAACGTTACATCCCCCTTCAATCTTAAGTGCACGGATAAGACGAAGTGAACAGTCACGAAGCATTTGATATTCCTTGTCTGACAAGGTTTGACTTGGTGAAAATACGATTGAGTCACCAGTGTGAATACCAACTGGATCGAAGTTTTCCATACAGCAGACGATCATTGCATTGTCATCGTGGTCGCGCATTACTTCGAATTCGATTTCTTTGTAGCCAGCAATTGATTTTTCAATTAAACATTCAGTTACTGGTGAAAGTTCCAAACCATTCTTGGCAATTTCTGCAAGTTCTTCACGATTGTGGCAGATACCACCACCAGTACCACCCATAGTGAATGCTGGACGAACGATGATTGGATAACCAATTTCATCACCAAAAGTTAAGGCATCTTCAACTGTATTAACAGTCTTTGAAGGTGGAACAGGTTCACCCAACTTTTTACATAATTCCTTAAACTTCTCACGGTCTTCAGCTTGTTCTATTGAATCAAGCTTAGTACCCAAAAGTTCAATGTTTAATTCATCTAAGATACCAGTCTTAGCCAAAGCTAAAGCCATGTTCAAACCAACTTGACCACCCAAGGTTGGCAAAATAGCATCTGGATATTCTTGACGAATAATTCTTGAAATTGACTCAACAGTCAATGGTTCAATATAAACCTTGTCAGCAATTGTTGTATCAGTCATGATCGTTGCCGGGTTTGAGTTAACCAAAACTACTTGGTAACCTTCTTCACGAAGAGCAAGACAAGCCTGGGTACCAGAATAGTCAAATTCTGCGGCCTGGCCAATAATAATTGGACCAGAACCAATCACCATAATTTTATGAATATCTTTTCTCTTAGGCATGACGCTCTTCTTCCTTTCTTTGGTCAATCATTGACATAAAGTCATCAAACAATGAAACTTCATCGTGTGGTCCTGGAGTTGCATCTGGGTGGAACTGAACTGAGAATGCTGGATACTTCTTGTGACGTAAACCTTCAACTGTACCATCGTTTACTTCAACATGAGTAATCATCAAGTTGTCTTTATCGATTGAGTTACCATCTACAGCGTAACCGTGGTTTTGTGAAGTAAAACCGATGTTACCAGTAGCAATTTCTCTAACTGGGTGGTTGAAACCACGGTGACCGAACTTCATCTTGTAAGTCTTAGCACCGTTTGCTAAAGCGAAGACTTGGTGTCCCATACAAATTCCCATCAATGGAACATGCTTTTCTACTTCACGGACCATTGCTGTAGCACCATTTTTATCCATTTCTTCTGGGTCACCAGGGCCGTTTGAAAGAAGTACACCATCTGGGTGAAGTTCAAGTACTTCTTCAGCTGTTGCAGTATATGGCAAAACAATACAGTTGCAGTCACGTTCAGCAAGTTCACGCAAAATACTGTGCTTGATACCAAAGTCAATAACTACAATGTTGCGCTTGGAGCCTGGAACTGGGTACGGACTCTTAGTTGAAACTCTACTAATTACACCTTTAGTAACGTTTTCGGTCTTTAAAATCTTAGCGATCTTATCTGCATCTTCCTTAGAGTTTGCAATCTTACCTCTTAAAGTACCGTGGATACGTAATTTTTTAACTAATTCACGTGTATCAATTCCTTGAATGCCAGGAATATCCAAATGCTTTAAGAACTTTGGCAAAGTTGTTTGCATTCTCCAGTTATCTGGGTGGCGTGCTACTTGGTGACAAATGACACCCTTAATCTTTGGTTCAAGTGATTCATAATCGGCTAAAGTAATTCCGTAGTTACCAATTAATGGGTTAGTAAATACCAAAATTTGATCTGCATAACTTTGGTCAGTAATTGCTTCTTGATATCCGGTCATCCCCGTTGTAAAAACAACCTCACCTGTTGTTTCGCGGTCTGCGCCGAAGCCTTCACCAGCATAAATACTGCCATCTTCTAAAATTAAATAGCGCATTAATGTGCCTCCTTTTGGTATACAATCTTACCGTCAACCATTGTCATTACTGTTGAGCCGTAAACCTTTTGGCCAGTAAATGGGGTATTTACACCCTTTGACTTATAGTCTTTTTCTTCGATTGTTTCTTCATGATCGATATCAAAGATTGCGATATCTGCGGCTTTGCCTGGTTCAAGGACACCGGCATCAAGACCGAAGACCTTAGCTGGCTTATCACTGAGCCATGATAATAGTTGTTCGAGAGTAAAGACTTTTTCGTTTTTTACAAACTTAGTATATAACGTACTGAAAGCAGTTTCACTACCTGTAATTCCGAATGCGGCACCTTTCATTCCGCCTTGCTTTTCATTTAAAGCATGTGGCGCATGGTCGGTTGCAATCAAGTCAATTGTGCCATCAAGTAAACCTACTAAAAGTGCTGCTTGATCTTTTTTGTTTCTCAAAGGTGGGTTCATCTTGTAGTAGCCGTTATCCTTTGGAATATCGTCATCAGTTAACAAAATGTGGTGAGGAGCAACTTCACAAGTTACATTAATGCCGCGAGCCTTAGCCATACGAACTAGTTCTACGCTAGTCTTAGTTGAAACGTGGCAAATGTGGTAATGGACACCTGTTTTTTGTGCAAGCAACAAGTCACGTGCAATTTGTGTGGTTTCGGCTAATTCAGTAACAGGAGGCAAGTTTAATTCTTCAGCTTTTTTACCTTCATTAACAATACCGTGGTTAAAAAGTGAATCGTCTTGAGCGTGAGTTGCGATAATTAAGTCGTTTTCCTTAGCCTTTTGCATAGCCAAGTACATGGTTTGAGCAGTTTGTACGCCGTGACCGTCGTTACTTAAGGCAAAAGCACCAGCCTTTTTCAAAGCGGCATAATCAGGAATGACATCAGTTGTTTCATCATTAGTGATTGGGCCATATTGGTAGATGTGAACAACACCCTTTTTCTTGTTTTCTTCTACCATCTTTTTCATCAATTCTGGCGTGTTAGGTACAGGAGTTACGTTAGGCATAGCACCTACTGTAGTAAAGCCGCCGTGTGCTGCAGCCTCGCTTCCTGTTTTAATATCTTCCTTATATGTTTGACCAGGATCACGGTAGTGAACGTGAACATCAACTAAACCTGGGCTAACTAACTTACCAGTTGCATCGATTACGTGATCGCCGTTTAAATCAGTGCCGATTGCTTTAATTTTTTTGTCTTCAATTAAAACATCTGCTTTGATCAAGCGGCCATTTTGATAAACGGTACCGTTCTTAATTACTGTTGTCATTATTCAAGTCCTCCGAGTTTTCTGCCGCGTAATACTGCTTCAAGCATTGCCATTCTCATAAAGACGCCGTTTTGCATTTGACGGACAAACATGCACTTGTCGCTTTCTACTAAGTCACCGCTAAGTTCAACGTCATGGTTAATTGGACCTGGGTGCATGATGATAGTGTCTGGCTTTAATTCTTCATAGCGTTTGTGGTTGATGCCGTATTTTTCATGATATGCTTTAGCATCGAATTTCTTTTCATTAGGATCGCCTGCATGACGTTCATGTTGTACTCTTAAAAGCATCATGACATCCATATCAGGAATCAACTTATCTAGTTCTTCGAACTTGCCGTATTTATCAAATTCTTTGTCGTACCAGTAGCTTGGGCCTGAGAAGTAAACTTCTGCACCTAATCTAGTAAGGAGTTCCATGTCACTCTTAGCTACTCTTGAGTTAGTGATGTCGCCGACGATAGCTACCTTCAAGCCTTTGAAGTGGCCGAAGTGTTCGTGAATGGTCATCATGTCAAGCATACATTGACTTGGGTGTTGACCGCTACCGTCACCTGCATTGACTACACCAATATTTAAATGTTGGTGATCTTTTAAGTTAATCAAATCGTTGTAGTATTCATTTTGTGAGTGACGAATTACTTCTAAGTCGACGCCCAAAGCATTCATGATTAAAGAAGTGTCATATAAAGTTTCACCTTTGTTAACAGATGAGTGAGCTGGGGCAAATGGGATAACAGTTAAGCCCAATTTTCTTTCAGCCATTTCAAAACTTGTATGAGTTCTGCTTGAATCTTCAAAGAACATGTTGGTGACATAAACCGGTTTAGTTAAACGTGGAGTTGCGCCACCCTTTTTGAAGTATTCAGCTCTTTTAATTAATGCTTCAACTTCGTCAACATGTAAATTTTCAACACTAACAAAATGTGGTAAACTAACAAGATTTAAATTTTCCATCTTTTATTCTTTCTATACAAAAAAGCCTGCAGCATTTAATTGCTCCAGGCTTTTTCTCGTATTTTTGTATACGAAAAACTAGCAACCCTTCTGGCCCTCTCTGGAGTCAATTAAATGGTTGGATATTTAACTTTTAAACTCTTTTATTTTGGTAAAGCCTTCAGTTCAACTGAATCTTTGCCGTCCTTTTCAACTACATTAACAGCGACTTGTTCATCAGCAGAAGTTGGGATGTTTTTACCAACAAAGTCTGCACGAATTGGAAGTTCGCGGTGACCGCGGTCAACCAAAACTGCAACTCTAATCGAACTTGGTCGACCAACATGCATTAACGCATCCATCGCTGCTCTGATTGTTCTACCGGTGTAGATAACATCGTCGATCAAGACAACATGCTTATCATCGATGTTAACACCAACTTGATCAGAGTTAACAACAGGATCTTGCTTCAAGGAAGCATCATGACGGTCATCACGGTAAAGGGTGATGTCTAGTTGACCAACTGGAACATCTACACCTTCAAGTTTTTGAATTCTGTCATGAATGCGGTTAGCCAAGTAAACGCCGCGTGTCTTAATACCAACTAGTACTAAATCATCGGTACCTTTATTTTGTTCGATAATTTCGTAGGTAATTCGTGTAAGTGCACGCTTCATTGCAAGTGCATCCCAAATTTCTTTTGCCAAATTTACAGCCTCCTAATTTTTGCCCATGAAAAAAGCTCCTGTCTGCTTGAGACTAGGAGCTTTCAGTAAAGTCGAAACTTAATTTAAGCCTGCCTTGCTAGCCTCACGGGACTAATTTTAAAGGACATTCATTGCTTTAAAGTTACTGTAATTAGACGCGTTTGTCAAGGGATTAATTAAAATATTCTAATCATGAAAAAAAGTGAATGCCTATGTAGAGCATTCACTCGTTTTCATTACAAAGATTCACCATTAGTTGAGATTACTTCTTTATACCAATCAAAAGAATCTTTTTTATATCTCTTAAAGCTTCCATGACCGTTTTCATTCAGATCGACATAGATAAAACCATAGCGCTTTTTCATTTCACCTGAACTTGCACTAATCAAGTCAACAATACCCCAACTAGTGTAGCCTAGTACATCGACTCCATCTTCGTTGATTGCATTTCTCAATGCCACAAGATGATCACGATGATATGCGATTCGATATTGATCATGAATCTTTCCATTTTCAAACTTATCAGTTGCACCCAAACCATTTTCTACGACAAAAAGTGGTTTTTGATAACGATCATAAATTTGATTTAGAGTAATACGAAATCCTTGAGGATCTATTTGCCAACCCCACTCACTAGATTTCAAGTAAGGATTCTTCAAAGAAGCAAATAAATTTCCTGCTGATTTGATTCCTTCATCCGTTCCAACAACTCGACTGTTGTAATAAGAAAATGAAACGAAATCAACTTGACCCTGTCTCAGAATTTCTTGGTCATTTTTTGTAATTTTGATCTTAATATTTTTTCTATCAAAATACTTTAAAGCATATCTGGGATATTGGCCTCTTACTTGAACATCGGAAAAGAAATAACTGTTACGCTCTTCATTCATTGCCTTAAAGTAATCTTCCGGTTTACAAGTATATGGATAAATACAGCCTGCTGCCAACATATTGCCCACTTTATTTTCTGAATCAACTTCGTGCGCTAATATTACCGCCTTAGCACTAGCAAGTAATTGATAATGAGAAGCTGTATAAATTACCTGCTCCTTATCATCACCATCTTTAAAAATTAAACCTGCTGCTAAATATGGCAAATGCAAAATCATATTAATCTCATTGAAAGTCAGCCAATAATGCACTTTACCTTTAAATCTTGTAAATAATACTTTACATAAATTTAAATACAGTTCTATCATTATCGGATTTCGCCACGAACCATATTTTTCAATCAAATGATATGGCACATCGAAATGATTAATTGTAATCAGTGGCTCGATTCCATATTTCAAGCATTCGTCAACTACTTTTTCATAATACTGCAAGCCAAGTTCATTAGGTTCCTGATCATCCCCATTAGGGAAAATTCGTGACCATGAGATCGAAAAGCGATAAACTTTGCATCCCATCTCAGCCATCAAGGCAATATCTTCTTGATAATAACTATAACCTTTAACCGCTTTTCTAGATGGATATACTTCACCTTTTTCCAATAATTTTGGATCAAGATCTCCCTTGGCTACTGCCAATCTATTTTTTCCATTTGGTAAAAAATCAACGTTAGACAATCCTCGATTATCAGCATCGAAAAATCCTTCGTATTGGTTAGCGGCCGTTGCGCCACCCAATAAAAAATCTTTAGGAAATTGTTTATTCATTTTCTTCTCCAATTATTGAATTGCTACTAGTAATGGACCTGAATCTTTAGTTAAGAGTGGAGTTTCAATCTCTTTATATTTATCAGTGTTAGTAACAACTACAGGAGAAATCGTTGAATAACCGGCTTTTTTAATAGCTTCAACGTCAAACTTTAATAATTTTTGTCCAACCTTAACTTTATCTCCCTTCTTCACTAACGGAGTAAAGTATTTTCCATTCAGGTTAACTGTATCCATCCCAATATGAATCAATAATTCGATACCATCATCACCAGTAATACCTAGAGCATGTCCTGTTGGGAAAAAGCTAGTAATAGTTCCTGAAATTGGAGCTACAACTTCACCTTTACTTGGGATAATTGCAACTCCCTTACCAATAAATCCTTTTGAGAAAACATCGTCTTTTACTTCTGACAAAGGAACAACTTTACCTTGAATAGGTCTTTCAATGACAATATCGTTATCAGAATCTAATTGAATTTTGTTATTTGATTTTTCCTTAACAGTTTCTTCTTGTTGTGAATTATTCTTCCAGAAAATTAAAGTAGCAACAAAACCTAACACAACAGATAAGGCAATACCAATTAAAGCAATATACATATTGTTCAAACTATGAGTTTTAGGATCAATCATACCTGGTAATTCAAAGAATCCCATACCGCCCATAGCAAATTTTCTTAAATCAAAGAATCCGTAAAATCCACCAACAAGGGCTGAAATAATACAACTAATAATCAAAGGCTTTTTCTTAGGTAACAAAACACCATAAATAGCTGGTTCAGTTACACCTAATGCACCTGAAATTGCAGCAGGTACAGCAACTTTTCTAAACTTCTTACTCTTGTTTTTGACAATCATTGCAATAACTACAGCAGTAGTTACAAATGTACAGCAATAAACGGGCATCATAAAGTTATCAAAACCATTAGTAATAATATTATTAAAGTAAATAGGAATAATACCCCAGTGAAGTCCGAAAATAACAAGAATTTGCCATAAACCTGCAATAAGTGCGCCTGATAAAACTGGTGAGATATTTCTAACAGCTAAAATACCTGCTCCAATAAGGTTTGAACCCCAAGTTGCGATTGGCCCAATTAGCAAAAATCCTAAAGGTAATGAAATTAACAATGTAAATAATGGCACGAAGAAGAATTTAACTGAATCTGGAATAATCTTGTTACAGCCATGCTCAACTTTAGAAGCTAAGTAACAAATTAAAATTACAGGTAAAACAGTTGAAGTATAATTCATTGAGATAATAGGCAATCCCAAAAATGTTTGATATACCTCTGAATGAAATGGCGTATTAGCAAACAAATTGAATAAAGGTTTACCAACTTTAGAAACAGTATCTAATTGAATAGATGGATAACAAAGAGCTGCACCAATTATCAATCCCATGTATTGATTCAGATTAAATTTCTTAGCAGCACTTAATCCTAAAATAATTGGCAAAAACATAAACATTGCATCGCCAATAGCATTTAAAACGTTATAAGTTCCTGAAGTTTGTGAATACCAATTAATACTTACAAAGAGAGTATTAAATCCTTTAATTACACCTGCTGCAGATAAAGCAATTAAAATCGGCTGGAAAATACCTGAAATGATATCAACCAGATTATTGAACCAATTTTTATCTTTCTTTTCTGCATTATCGACTTGAGCTGCAGCGCTATCGTTACTCCAGCCTAAAACCTTATTAACTGCATCATAAACTTCGCCAACCTGGTTGCCAATAACGACCTGATATTGACCACCAGCCTTCATTACTGTGACAACACCATCCATATTTTTCAGAACATCGTCATTAGCTATGCTTTCATCCTTTAATTGGAATCTTAGTCTTGTAATGCAGTGTTTAAGCGAAATAATATTTTGTTTTCCGCCAACGTTCTTAACAATTTTTTCTGCTAAAGTCTTATATTTTTCCATAATTTACCTCCATAACATGAAGGTTTAGCCAACTTAATGTAACTATCCAGATTTATTCTTTAGCTTTTCTTTGCAACATCTTTTGAATGTGCAATGTTAAATACATTAATTCGTCATCAGACAAATTACAATGATATGTTTGATCAATAAAATCTTTAACCTTTTTACTGTAACTAAATGCTTCTGGATACTGTGTAGAAACCAATTTAAGCATTACATCATCAGTTTTTTGCTCAGCAAGATCTTTATAATCAAACACTCTTTGTGCCAAATATTTTAAGTGAGTAGCAAAACGATAATAATAAGCAGAATTTTCATCTATTTCCTGATGGCAGCTGAACTTTAAGATTTGCATAATGTTTTGAATAAATTTTGTGATTTCATTTGCATTATGTGAATCATGCTCATTTTCGGCATCCACGATATGTAGCGCTAAAAATCCAGCTTCATCTTCTTCAAGAGTGATGCCTGTGAGTTCTTTAATAATTTCAACACCCTTTTGACCAATTTGGAATTCTATCGGGTAAAAGCGCTTGATATCCCACAAAAGATTATTTTTTAATTCAATTCCCTGCTTATTTCTCTCTAGAGAATTATGAATGTGGTCGCTTAAAGAAATTAATTCAGTAGTATTTAATTTACTGTTTAATTTGTTTTCAGCGAAATTCAATATCTTGGTTGCTGCTTGAACATCTTCAATTGAAATATTAGTTAGTAAACTCCCTAATTGATCAATATTTGTATCCTTTTTGGGTACAAATTCTTTTTCAACAGAAGATTGATCTATTTCAGCTCCAGGACGCTTCTTAAAGCCTAAGCCTCGACCCATTACTATCACATCTTGGCCATCTTGGTTAACCACAACGATATTATTATTAATCACCTTCTTAATTTTCATATAACTCACCTCTTTCAAAATAAACAAAAAACCAATATACACTCTCCCCTATAACACGAGGAGTAATATATATTGGTTTAGCTTACCATTACGTAATAACTATCCTTTTTTTGACAATTAGTATGTTAACATAGTTATTCTAATGTTGCAAGCGCTATCAATTAAATTTTACTTGACCTACTAAATCGTTAATATCTTCAACGCCTAATTTCTCAAGTTCAGCTGGTAAACTGTCCGCAATATGCTTAGAAGCGATACTGTCATGGAAGTGTGCAGTACCTACTGCCACAGCACTAGCACCAGCTAACATAAATTTGACTACATCTTCTGCACTACTAATGCCGCCCATACCAATAATTGGCAAGTCCACATTTTGGTAAACTTGAGAAATCATTCTAATGGCAATTGGCTTAACAGCTTCACCAGAAAGGCCACCCATATTGTGACCCAAAACTGGCTTTCTAGTTTTAACATCAATATCCATGCCTAAAACTGTGTTGATCATAGAAATACCATCAGCACCGCCTTTTTCGGCTGCTTTAGCAATTGCGACAACATCAGTAACATTAGGAGTCAACTTAACGTAGATTGGAACATTAACTACTGCCTTAATTTTTTTAGTTAATTTTTCAACTACGTCAGCATGCACACCAAAGCTCATGCCACCTCGTGCCACATTAGGACAAGAAACATTGATTTCTAAGGCATTAACCAAACCAGAATCAGACAATTTCTTAGCTACTTCTACGTAGTCATCTTCGCTATCGCCACCAACACTAGCCATGATTGGCAAGTCAGGATATTGCTTTCTAAGTGGAGTCAATTTTTCACTAATTACCGCATCAACGCCTGGATTAGTTAAACCCACTGAATTTAATACTGCATCATCTAAAACTGCAATTTGTGGTTGAGGATTACCAGTTGTAGCATTAGGCGTTGTCGTCTTAATAACCATTGCACCAAGATCGTTTAAGTCAAACTTCTTAGCAGCAGGCACATCGCCAAAGCCAAAGGTACCACTTGCTGGCATCACTGGGTTCTTCAAATCTAAGCCGGGTAATTTTACATGTGTATTTGTCATAATTTTCCTCCAAAATGAATGCTCACGGACATCCGCTTATTTTTCAAGAAATGATTGTACTCGCTTTTTTATTTTTTTAAAAGCAAAAAAATTATTTGTAATTTATTTTCAGTGGTGTTAAACTTCACCTTGATCAAAACTTTAAACGGTACAGAGAGACCGCAAGTTCAAAATATTGACTTAAATTATCTGGGAAAAGTCTATACCTGGTGTCTCTCTGCGCCATGTATAGACTTTTTTTGTGGAGGAAACATGACTAGACCTGTTATCGTCGCCCTTGATTTGGACAATGAAGAAAAACTACACGAAATTTTAGCCAAATTAGGCAAACCGGAAGATGTCTTTATTAAAGTCGGCATGGAACTTTTCTATAATGCTGGCATTGATGTAGTTAAGAATTTAACTGCAAAAGGCTACAAGATCTTCTTGGATCTTAAAATACACGACATTCCTAACACTGTTTATAACGGTGCTAAGGCCTTGGCAAAACTTGGCATCACCTTTACTACAGTGCACGCACTTGGCGGCAGCCAAATGATTAAATCAGCTAAAGACGGTTTAATTGCAGGAACGCCAGCTGGTCACAGCGTACCCAAATTGCTCGCTGTAACTGAACTTACTTCCATTTCCGATGATGTTTTAGCAAATGAACAAAATTGCCGCTTGCCAATGGACAAGCAAGTTTTGAGCTTAGCTAAAATGGCTAAAAATGCTGGTGCAGATGGCGTTATCTGCTCACCACTTGAAGTAAAAGAACTGCATGAACAAATTGGTGATGATTTCTTATACGTTACCCCAGGAATTCGTCCAGCAGGCAGTGCTAATGATGACCAATCTCGTGTAGCAACACCAACTATGGCTAAAGAATGGGGATCAAGCGCTATTGTAGTCGGCCGTCCAATTACTTTAGCAAGTGATCCAAAAGCAGCATATGAAGCAATCAAGAAGGAGTTTAACTAATGCATAAAGATCAAATTATTTCTCAACTTATCCAAGAAAAAATCATTACTATCTCACCTGACAAGCCATTTACTTACGCTAGTGGGATGCTTTCACCAATCTACACTGACTTGCGTTTAACTGTATCTTATCCAGAATTGCGCGACATGATTGCTAGCGACTTAGCTAATTTAATTGCTAAGGAATTCCCAGAAGCTACTATTATCGGTGGTGTAGCTACTGCCGGTATCCCTCACGCAGCTTGGGTTGCAGATAAGCTCCACTTACCAATGATCTATGTTCGTCCAAAGCCAAAGGATCACGGCAAGGGCCGTCAAATTGAAGGACGCTTTTCAAAAGATGACAAGATCGTTTTAATCGATGATTTAATCACTACAGGTGGTTCAGTTCTTAACGCTGTTAAAGCTACTGAAAAAGATGGCGGTAACGTTATCGGTGTATCATCAATCTTCACTTACTACTTGCCAGATGCAAAAGAAAACTTCGCTAAGAGCGGTGTTAAATATGCACCTCTTCTTTCCTACCCTGAACTTCTTAAAAAGGAAAATGAATCAGGCCACATTTCTTCAGAACAATATGATGTTTTAAAGACTTGGCACGAAGATCCATGGGCATGGGGCAAGAAATTCGAAAAGTAAATAAAGTAAAATAATATAAAAAATAAGAGAAGATCATCAACGATCTTCTCTTATTTTTCATTATCTAAATTAATACCAAGCTGGCTTGTCACCATCAGTATTTGGCTTGTTTAAGCCAACGTTTCCGCGGACATCCCTACTTGGATCTTCAACCAAGTCATTGATATAGCTAGCTACACTCTTGCGTGATACTTCTGTACCCTTAAATGCAGTATGAGCACCGCGAGTAACTTCGTAGTCAACTTCATCTTTATTAGTAAGCCATGCTGGACGAATAATTGTGTAGTCCAAATCACTTGCAGTAATTACATCAGCTGCAGCACGATAAGTTGTTAAGTATGAACCCAAGATATTCTTGTTCCATTCGCCGAACTTGCCTGGAACTTCATCATAAACGCCAAGTGAAGAAATCCAGATCAAACGCTTAATACCATCTTCATCCATTGCCTTTACAACAGCCTTAGCTTGATCTTCAATATTACTGCCAGCTAAGTTTGCATAAACAATGCTTGCACCTTTAATAGCTGCAGCAACTTCGTCTTCTTTACTTGCATCCCCAACAACAATCTTCTCACGACTATTGTCAATCTTAGACTTATCAAGTTTATTTGGGTGACGCAAGAACAAGATCATTTCATTATTTGCGTCTTTTAAGAAAAATTCTTCTGCTAACTTTGCAATTTGTCCACTAGCACCTAATACAGCAATTTTAGTCATTTTTATATCTCCTTATAAAACCGATTATTAATGAAAACTACTTATTTTCTAATCAGCTAAGAAGTTTTCTAGCTGATTAGCGTGCAGTGCAAACTGGAATAATTTCTGTTAAAAACATTGTATTCTCCTTTTATAAAACCGCTTTCTCACTTACAAATTTATAGTATCACTAATATTTTGTAAGTCAATTGATTATTGATAGTTTATTTAGAAAAAATTTATACTATTTTTTATTGTCAAAAACACATCCGTATGATATAAATTTAATATACATACACGTAGGGAGTAACCGACAAATATTTTTTGTATTTACGGCGTCATATCACGAAAGCAATTTCCGCTGTAAATTTAAATGGTGAGATTATGACAAACTTTGTTAGTTTGGCATAGTCTCTTTTTTTGTCTGAGACTTGCCTGAATCTGGAGGATTTTATGAAACAGTATTATTTACAGACCAAGGAAGAAGTTTTAAAAGAATTTAAAACCAGCACCGATGGTTTATCATCTGAGCAAGCTCAAGAGAACTTAGCTAAGTATGGTAAAAATGCCTTAGTTGAAGGTAAAAAGAAAACTGCTTTTCAGGTCTTTTTAGAACAATTTAAAGACTTGATGGTAATTATCTTAATCATCGCTGCCGTAATTTCAGCTTTTACTGGTGATTTAGAAAGTACATTAGTTATCATCGCCGTGCTGATCTTGAACGCGATCTTGGGAACAGTACAACACGTTAAAGCAGAAAAATCGCTTGAATCACTCAAGTCGCTCTCCTCACCTAGTGCTAAAGTCCTGCGCAATGGTGAAAAAGTTGAAATCGATTCTAAAGATGTGGTTCCAGGCGACATCATGCTACTCGAAGCCGGCGACATGGTTACCGCCGATGGTCGAATCTTAGATAACTATTCTCTTCAAGTTAACGAAAGTTCTTTAACTGGTGAATCAACCAACATTGATAAAGCTGACGTTGACTTTGATAAAGAAATTCCGCTGGGCGATCGTCTTAATATGGTTTACTCTAGTTCATTAGTTACCTACGGCCGTGCTAACGTCCTAGTTACCGGCACAGGGATGAATACTGAAATTGGTAAGATTGCTTCCTTAATGAATGAAACTAAAGAGCGTCGTACCCCACTTCAAGTATCACTTGATAAGTTTTCATCTAAACTTGCCACTGCAATTTTGATTATCTGTGCTATCGTGCTAGGCTTGCAAATCTGGCGTGGTCAACCAATTATGGATGCTTTGCTTTTTGCAGTAGCACTTGCCGTAGCTGCAATTCCTGAAGCTTTAAGTTCAATTGTGACAATTGTTCAAGCAATGGGTACACAAAAAATGGCTAAAGAAAATGCCATTATCAAGAATTTAGCTGCAGTTGAATCACTGGGTTCAGTTTCCGTTATTTGTTCCGATAAAACCGGTACTTTAACGCAAAACAAGATGACTGTTGAAGACATCTACATTGGCGGCGAAGTTTTAAAGCCTAACCAATTAGACCTTGGTAATCAACTTCACCGCTACCTTCTTTACGACGCAGTTTTAAACAACGATTCAAGTTTGAAAGATGGTAAAAGCATCGGTGACCCAACTGAATCAGCTTTGCTTGAAATGTACCGCAAAGTGCCTGGCATTGACCTGGGCAACGATCAACTTGGCTTATCCGAAACTGATTTACGTAATCTTTTAACTCGTCAGCAAGAAATTCCATTCGACTCTGACCGTAAGTTGATGAGTACTAAGCACCTCATCCATAATGAACCAACTATCTTCGTTAAAGGTGCGATCGACGTTTTGCTTGACCGCTGTGACAACATCCGTTTCGGTGATGAAGTTCGGCCAATAACTGAAGAAGACAAGAAAAAGATCTTGGCTCAAAACGAGCACTTCTCAGAAAACGGTTTGCGTGTTTTAACCTTTACTTATAAAGAAAAAGACGAAGACTTAACTCCTGAAACAGAAAATGGCTTTACTTTCATCGGTTTGGTTTCTGAAATGGACCCACCTCGCGTTGAAAGTGTGGAAGCTGTTGCTCGTGCTAAGAAGGCCGGCATCCGTACTGTAATGATCACAGGTGACCACAAGGTTACTGCTGTAGCCATTGCTAAAAAGATCGGTATCTTCAACGATGGCGATATGGCCGTTACTGGATTAGAGCTTGATAAGATGAGCAATGACGAACTTGAACAAAAGATTGAAAAGATTGCTGTTTATGCTCGTGTATCTCCTGAAAACAAGATCCGTATTGTTAATGCATGGCAAAAGAAAGACAAGATCGTTTCAATGACCGGTGACGGTGTTAACGATGCCCCTGCTTTAAAGAAGGCAGATATCGGTGTTGCCATGGGAATTACCGGTACTGAAGTATCTAAAGATGCAGCCAGCATGATTTTGGCTGACGACAACTTCGCTACTATTATTAAGGCGGTTGCCAACGGTAGAACCGTTTTTGAAAATATCAAGAACGCAATTATGTACTTACTCTCTGGTAACTTGTCTGCCATTATTACAGTATTGTTTGCTTCAATCGGCGGATTGCCAGTGCCATTCATCGCGGTTCAACTTTTGTTCATCAACTTGGTAACCGACTCTCTTCCAGCTTTGGCAATCGGAATGGAACCAGGTGCTCCAGATATTTTAGATAGAAAGCCACGTGATCCTAAGGTTGGTATTTTAGATAAAGAATTAGTTTCTAAGGTAACTCTTCAAGGTATCATCATTTCTATCGGCGTTATTGCCGCATTCATGATTGGTCTTCAAGCTAGTCCTGCTGTTGCAACTACAATGGTCTTCTCAACTTTGACCTTTGCACGTTTGCTTCACGGTTTCAACTGCCGCTCACAACACAGCATTTTCAAGATTGGCTTTAAGAATAATTGGTACAGCTTAGCCGCATTTGCTGTTGGTACATTATTACTTGCTTTAATTCTTTTCGTACCAGCATTGCATTCATTGTTTGCAGTAACTCCTTTAACTAATACTCAATACATGTGGATTGCTGCTTTGGCACTGATGCCAACTATCTTGATTCAATTGATTAAAATTGTTAAAGAAAACAAATAATTTATCGTAGTAATCAAAAAAGACAGTTCGCACTTAGCGGACTGTTTTTTATATAGGAAAATAATCGATACTACTTGATAACTAGCTGATATTACAATTTTTCTCCGTTAGCATGAACAAGTAAGTTATAAAGAGCACCATACAAATTGGCATCATTTTTAAACTTAGCATCTAAGATTTGTGGGCGTGTCAAAGTCATTTTAACCAAAGAATTATCCTCATACAGTTTGTCATATTGCTTATTAATTTCTTGAACCACAATTGGTTGAGCTGAAATGCCACCACCAATCGCAATTGCATCAAGGTCAACAACAGCTTGGATATCGATAATAACACTCACAATCAATTTACAGAAATCTTGAAAAATATTAAGCGCATCAGGATTGCCGGCATTAATTGCGTCAAAAGCTGCCAAGCCATCTTTTTTATCGGGATTACCTAACTTTTCATTGATTCGTTGAATCATCCCTACAGCTGATGCCATATAACCAGAGAAGTTATCCATCTTATTACCATCAGTCTTGAGCTTCAAAAAACTAAATTCACCAGCTTGAAAATGAGCGCCATTAAGCAAACGTCCATTAGCAATAATACCGCCGCCAACTGCAGTTCCTAGCGTTATTGCGGCACAATTCTTCATTCCTTTAAGACTACCTAGCCAGTTTTCTGCTAAAACACTAGCCTTACCATCATTAATAACTGCAATTGGGGCATTCAGATTCTTATATCGCTGAGCAAAATCTATTCCATCAAGAAAAGGCAAAGCCCCACCAAAATGAATTTTAGTATGCTCGATTTTGCCAGGAGCACAAAAAGCTACGCCTTTCGTTCCCTTTGCGCTGTATTGAGCCACAATCTTATCAATAATCGCTAAAAATTCATCCTTATCATGTGAGCTGTCTACTTTGCCCTTCGTGATAATATTTCCTGCATGATCAAGTTCTGCATATTTAATTTTCGTACCACCAATATCAATGCTTAGATAATTTTTCATAATTATCCTCCTTATGTTATCGCTTTCAATCTAATTATTGCATATTTTTAGATCCATAAGTAAAAATTGATCTTTGATAGGCTTATATTGGTGTTTATTTTCAAGATCCGGAAAGCCATTTTTTTGATAAGATAAACAGTGTACATCTTAAGTAATAAGGAAATGATTATGATAAAAACTGCAAAACAAATTTTAAGAAAACCGTTCTCCAGCGGAATGTCTTATCGTTTATATCGAGCCATCCTTGTTGGATTAATCACTGGACTAATCGTAAGTGTGTTCCGTTGGTGCATCGATCACACGATGCAAATTCTGAACTTTATCTATCCTAAAATGGCGGTGCATCCCTTATGGCTAGTTCCCTATGTAATCTTGATGATTGTCATCTGCCTTGCACTAGGTCACATTACTAAACCATATTTGAGTCAGTTAGTTGGCTCCGGTGTCCCACAAATTGAAGCTGTCTTTTTAGATGAAAATAAAATGCCATGGTGGTCTATACTTTGGCGGAAGTTTGTAGGCGGCTTGCTCGCAATCTGTCCCGGCTTAATGCTTGGTCGTGAAGGTCCATGTATTGAAATGGGCGCCATGGTTGGCCAAGGCTTAGCAGAAAAAGTATTTGATTCAGATAAAGAACAATTAAGAGAATTGCAAGAATGCGGTGTAGCCGCTGGACTTGCGGCTGCTTTTAGTGCCCCAATAGCTGGTGCGATGTTCCTAGTTGAAGAAATTTCTTTCAGCTTTAAACCTAAAAAAGTAGTTTCTGTTTTAGCTGCTAGTTTCTCAGCTGACTTCATGACAATTCTTTTCTTTGGCAACAAACCATGTTTGTACTTACCAGTTCGTGGCTATTTCCCACTTTATGCATATTGGACTTTGCCATTAATCGGTATCGTACTTGGCCTATTAGCTTACTGCTATCAATACGTTCTTTTGAGCTTGAAGCCTTGGTTTAGCCACATTAAGAAAATCCCTGCTGCATACCACAGCATTATTCCTTTAATCTTGATTATTCCAGTCGGGCTTTGGAACTCTCATTTACTTGGTGGTTCTCACGTATTAATCACTGAACTTTTCAGTCAAAAACTTGATACGCGCTTGCTCCTTGGACCATGGAGCTTGGTACTGATTCCAATTGTTTTGTTCATTGTTAGATTTGTCTTTTCAATGCTCTCCTATGGTTCATCAGTGCCTGGTGGTATTTTTATGCCGATCCTAGTTCTAGGTGCAATTTTAGGAATGATCTGTGCTAACGTTATGATTAAAGCAAACATCATTCCTTCAATGTATTTCGTTCACATTATGGTTATTTCAATGGCCGCCTACTTTGGCGCAATTGAAAAAGCACCATTTACTGCTATCATGCTGTTAACCGAAATGGTCGGTACAGTTCAGCAAGTTCTTCCATTAATTATCGTAACTTTTGTTTCTTACTACGTACTTGATTTGCTCGGTGGCAAGCCAATCTACGAAGCATTACGCTTGCAAATGAATTACAAAAAATTATAATTACTTACAAATAATTATAGAAAGCGATGAATAATGAAGAAATTCAACTTTTTAAAGAAACTTGCTGTCTTAACTATGCTGCTGAGCGGTATTGCTACTCCTATTGTGGAACAAGTTGAACCTGCTCAGGCTGCAACAGTTAAGAGTAAGAAGTCTGCTAAAAAAGGCAAAAAGGTTAAGAAAGCCAAGAAGACTAAAAAAGCTACTAAAACCAAAAAGAGTACTGTCAAAATCAAAGTTGACACAAGCAAAAAGAAGAAAAATAAGCCTGTCAACTTTGTCAAAAAAGCTCCAGCTACTCAAATTCCAACAGCTAAGGTTTACATTAACTTGCCTAGTGAAAGTCGTAATTACCAAATAACTCAAGAAGCAATGAATGCTTGGAATGATACTAAGGCAATTAACTTCAAACAAGTTACTGATTACCGCAAAGCAAACATCATTGTAAATGCTGGTAATTATGGCAATACTGGTTGGGCAGGCATAACCCAAATGCCTGCAGTGCCACGCGGATATCTTTATGGTTCAATCATTAGTTTAAATGACTACTTTTTAAATCAAGTAAATCCGCAAATCGCATTGTCCGTAGCTGAACACGAATTGGGTCACGCTATTGGACTTGAACATAACGATACTGAGCCATCAGTAATGAATTCCGCGATTACTGACCAAAGTGCTTATACTATTCAGCCATGCGACATTGCAGCTGTAAAAGCTCTGTATAACGAAAAATAATCAAAACCCTTGTAACTACTTCTATCTAAAGTAATTACAAGGGTTTATTTTTTATAAATTCAATTCATATGCCAAACGTTCTGGCTCCAATTTATCATCAACTTTAATAATACCGCGATACTTAAAGCCATTTCCTGTTGCAAGGGCCTGCATTGGTTTGTTCAAGCGGTGGGTATCAACGCGGAAGTTTCTAACGCCACTTGCATACTTCAAGCTAATAATGTTAGACATGAAAATTTTGCTCAGGCCCTGTCCTTGATAATTTGCGCTCAAGCAGATCCGATGAATTGTCGTATAAAGATCTGTATCGTTGTGCCATTCACCATCAATATCTCGATAAGTTGGCTCTATGCCAGTAATAGCAGCAGTATAGCCAGCCACCTTATCTCCTGCAACTAAGACATAAGCATTCTTATTTTGAATATCATTTAGGATAACTTCTTCATTTGGATAGCCACTTTGCCACTGCGTACTTCCCGATTTTTTCAAAAAAGCCTTAGCATCATCAATAATCGCCATGATTTCTGTTAGATCATCTTTTTTAGCTAATCTAGTGTATTTTTGCATTCTTTAATCCTTTTATTAAACAAAAACGAATTTGCATTTTTCTGCAAATTCGTATTTTTTATGGATTATTTTTTCATATAAGGCTTAATGATGTCAAGCAGCTCTTTTAAAGCTTCCCAATCTGTCATCTCTTGTACTGAGAAAGGCTTGCCAGGTTCTGCAGGTGTACCATTGTCCAAGAACAAGTAGGCATATCCTTTAAAAACGTCGATATTTACACCGAAGCCATTAGCACTTGTGTTAGTTTGGCGAAGCATCAATGCTGGATAACCTAACTTATCCTTTAAGTGGTGATATACACTCCAATTTTCTGATTCTTTGACGCTTTGCTCAATTTTTTGAACAATTTCTTTATCTTCCATTTTTGTCTTCCTTTTCTTTTATACGCCAAAATAATTTTTTCTTCTATAATTATCATACCATTACTAAGAATTATTAGCTGGTTCTGTAACTTATTTTTTATTGACAAAATTAAATTATGATGATAAATTAATTGCAATAATTAAAAAATTTTGATGGATAGAGTAACTAAAACCCCTTCTTTCAGAGAATTGCTGGTTGGTGTGAAGCAAGAAGAAGCTTTTGGTGAAAATGAGTTCAGAATGATTTTATTGGTGATATTTAGCCAGTAACGGGGTTGCGCTCGTTAACAACGCAAGCTATTGTTGGATAGCTCTGAGGTTATTTGCGCAAGCAAGTGACGAATAAAGGTGGTAACGCGATGCACTCGTCCTTTTTGGGATGAGTGCTTTTTTTATTTTCACGGGAGGAAAACATATGAGAAAGAGAAGACGTAGAAATGAGATAATCCTTGGAATCTTTGCCCTATTTATTTTGGTTGCCGGTTACTTTAGCTTCTTTTACACGCCGAAAAGTCGTGGCCCTCAAGTAGTTAAAGTGGGTATCGTTGGCGCTAACAAAGGCGACATCGCTATTTGGAAGAGTGTTGCACAAACCGTTAAAGAAAAATACGGCGTGATCGTTAAAACGACTAGCTTCGATGGTTACGATCAACCAGACAAAGCATTGAAATCTGGCGACGTGCAGCTTAACGCATTCCAGCATTATGCCTTCTTAAATGCCTGGAACAAGTCTAACCACGGTGGAATCAGTCCAATCGGCAAAACTTACATTGCCCCAATTCGTCTTTATAGTAAAAAATACCATCATTTAAGAGACTTGCCTGATGGTGCTACTATTGTTGTTCCTAGCGATTCAACTAATGAATCTCGTGCTTTATTTGTTTTGAAAAATGCTGGTTTAATTAAACTAAAGCCTGGTAAAATCTTGGTTTCAGTTGCCGACATCACCAGCAATCCTAACCACTATAAGATTAAGGAAGTTGCTTCTGAACAAACTAGCCGCGTGATCAATGATGTTGATGCAGCTGTAGTCAATAATGACTTTGCAGGTCCTGCTGGCTTAGGCGACAAGCAAACGATCTATGTCGAACCTCTTAACAAAGATTCAGAACAATGGATCAACATTATTTGTGCTCGCACTAAGGATAAAAATAAGAAGATCTACCGCGAGATTGTTAAGGCTTACCAAACAAAGAAGACTAAGCAAATCTACAAGAAATACTATGGCAACAAGCAAATTGCCGCTTGGGACGTAAAATTAAAATAAGAAAAGGTGATCTACTCGATCACCTTTTTTGCTAGAACAAACTAGTCATGTATTCACTGATTGCTTGTTGTTGCATTTCTGCCCAACTAGTAAATTTGGTTTCTTTTTTAACAAAATTATCTACCACATTTGGTGCCATCTTTTCAATTGCAGTAAAGTCCTTAGCACCTAAGTTTTTCAAAAAGAAATCGATTGTTGTAAAACTCGTATTCTTTTGCATAAAGCGTGGATTGAACAAATCCTGGTAAGAAACGGCTTGTTGACCACCCTTTTCTTCAGCTACTTTTTCCAAGTTTTGCTTTAATTCTTTCTTTTCATCAGTCATATACTCTGCCCTCATTTCTATTAGTAGTTTAATCCTAAACATAATTGCTATTATTTTCAATCTTTACTTATCAATTCTCCATTATTCGTTATAATGATAAACGAGAAATATACATAGGGGATTTTTACAATGGAGAATCGTTATAAGAGTGTTTTTGATATCATCGGACCGGTCATGGTAGGACCATCAAGTTCACACACTGCAGGTGCCGTTGCCATTGGCCGAGAAGGTAATCGATTGTTCGGCGGTGTACCTAAAAAGGTCACTGTTCATTATTATGGCTCTTTTGCTCAAACGCACCGCGGCCACGGCACTGACTATGCTATTGCCGCAGGAATCTTGGGCTTTAATACCGATGACTTGCGCGTACCCCGTGCACCAGAAATTGCTCGTCAGCGCGGAGTTGATATTCGCTTCGTTGAAGAAGAAGGCGAAAGTCCAATCGGTCACCCTAATACCGCGATTTTAGACATGTCAAACGATCAGAAAAAAGCACAATTATCAGGTTGCTCCATCGGTGGTGGCGCCATTGAAGTGCGCGACATCGTTTTAAATGGCATTAATATCACGCCATCTGGTTCTTTACCTATCGTTATTTTTGTTGACTACGAACGCAAGCTAAATCATGAAATGTCGCTAACAGATTTTTTAAAAAGAAAAGCTCCTTTTAAGCAAAAGCGGATCTATAAATCTCAAGCTTGTTATATTTATGAATATGACATCAAGAACTACTTTAAGCCAGCTTTAACTGGTGAAATGCGTAAAAAATATCCTAACATTATTTGTTTATAAGATAGGAAGATATTATGTATAACCATATTAAAGAAATTGTTGCAGACTCTGAAAAAACAGGCAAACCTATCTCTGAATTAATTATTGAACAAGAATGTAAGTTGTCAGGCATGCCTCGCGAAAAGGTCTGGAACAAGATGAAATACAATTTATCAACGATGCGAGATGCAGTTAAAAAAGGCCGTAGTGGTAAAGGCGTCTTCTCCAGTACTGGTCTTACCGGTGGTGAAGCCGTTAAAATTAAGAAGTATCGTGAAAAGGGCCACACCCTTTCTGGCGACACAATCATGACAGCAGTGCAAAATGCGGTTGCCACTAACGAGGTCAATGCGGCAATGGGCGTTATCTGCGCAACGCCAACTGCCGGCTCATCTGGCACTTTACCTGGCGTACTATTTTTATTAGAAAAGCGGATTGATCTAACTGAAGATCAAATGATTCGCTTCTTATTTACTGCAGGCGGCTTCGGCATGGTGATTGCTAACAATGCAGAAATTGCTGGTGCTACTGGCGGCTGCCAAGCCGAAGTTGGTAGTGCCTCCGCAATGGGTGCAGCCGCAGCAGTTGAAGCAGCTGGCGGAACAGCTGAACAAAGTGCGCAAGCTTTGTCGATTGCCATGTCTAATTTATTAGGGCTTGTTTGTGATCCAATTGCAGGATTAGTTGAAGTACCATGCGTTAAAAGAAATGTGATTGGTGCTGGTAATGCGTTGATTGCAGCAGATATGGCTCTTGCGGGATGCACCAGCGTAATTCCAGCTGACGAATGTATTGATGCTATGAAAAAAGTTGGTCATCAAATGCCAGCATCCCTACGCGAAACAGGAATCGGCGGCTTAGCTGGTACACCAACTGGTCAAGCAATTAAAGCAAAGATTTTTGGTGAGGATGCATAATGCGAGATAGCGAAACAATCAAAAATGACATTATCAACCATCTAGCTCAAGTCATCGACCCTGAATTAAATGTTGACGTGGTCAATCTTGGACTAATTTATGGTATCGATTTAGATAAAGATGGAATCTGCCTAATTAATATGACGCTAACTACTCCAGCTTGCCCATTAACTGGTGTTTTAATCGATTTGATCACCAAAGAAGTCAAAAAAGTAGAAGAAGTTAAAAATGTGGATGTTGAATTTGTCTGGTATCCCGTTTGGACACCAGACAGAATGAGTGATGCAGCTAAAGAATATTTTGGCTATGAGAAAAAGGATTAATTAAGGGAGAAATATGGATTTTTGCTATCAAATTGGGATTTTTATTGGTTTCTTTTTCATCGGTCTTTCTCTTCGAATCTTTAAGGGATGCCGGAAAAGTGGCTACCCTTCTAACATGACGAACTTTGCTTTTTCGATGTTGATCTCAATGATGGGCGTTTTTATTGTGGTTGCCAGCCTTGCCGCAATTCAGCCCCACAACTGGTACACAAGCAGTGCAATTTGGAAGATGCTTGTTACAGGCAATTTAATGTAATCAAAAAACTCTCAACTATTTCAGTTGAGAGCTTTTTTATGCTTTAAATTTATTTTTAGTATTTTTGTAAGTTAACTACAATTCTATCGCCTAAGTAGTCTGGGAACTTGTTACCTTGTGTTGCCATACCTGGCTTAGCTTCAAAGGCAACTCCAGCACCGACAGTTCTATTAGTCTTGTTCAAAAGTGACTTCTTGTGAGCCCAGTTTGAAGCGGCATCGTGATAGATAAATTGATCAAGCAATGCTTTAGCAGCTTGTTCAGGTGTAGTTGAAAGTTGAATACTGTTCAAACCAATATCTTCTTCATATGAAGTCATCTTACCGTTAGGACGAACGTGTGAGAACTTCTTAACAGCTTCTTTAGCACGCATTTCTGCGTAAGCCTTTAATTTTGGCTTAACAGTTAACTTCTTCAAGCCTCTTTGACTTCTCATTTCATTTAATTGAGTAATAAATGATGAAGCAACTTGATCTGCATATTTCTTGTTAGCTAAACCCATTAAGCCACTCTTGTTAGATGAAGTAGTTTCTTGAGTAGTTGCGGCAGTAGTATCAGTATTTGCAGTTTCTTTTGGAGCTACTACCTTTGATGCATTGGCAACCTTAATATATTTGCCAGAGCCTAAATTATAGTATCTCTTGCCATGAATCTTCTTGATACCATATGCAGTAAGAGTTCTGCCATTCTTTAAAGCGGCACCCTTTTTCTTACCACTTACGTTGTACACTACAGAATTATGATTCAACTTAATCTTGTAGCTGCTTGCAGCATTTACAACTTGTGGTTGAGATTCAAGACTAGCAGTACCTGCAAAAAGCATTGCGGCACTTAAACCAACACCCATTGTCATCTTGATCAATTTTTTGTTCATTTGTAATCCCCCAATAATTAGTACAAAACATTAATCGTCCTTATTATATAACAACTGGTATGTTTAGGCGCTAGCAATTTAAAAAAATTTTTACTTAGCATAGCCAACTTTGTACCAAACACTGTTAGAATCTGCTGGTTTAAGTGAATAGTTAACCAATTTGCTATTTACAGCCTTAATTGAATATGAATTTGTAAGTGGCACAATATAAGCTTCATCATTCATGTATTGTTGCCACTTGTGGAAGGCATTAACTCTGTATTTGTGGTTAAAGGCCTTAGTTGAATCAATTTCATCAAGCAATTTGTTGTTTTCCTTAGTGGCAAATCTTGAATCGTTCATTGGGTTGGTCTCACTGTATAAACCTCTTGGTGAAGGCTCAGTTGATAATGACCAAGCAGCCATAAACATGTCGATTCCCTTGTCATCATGATCTAGCTTGTCATAGAAAGAGTTAAATTCCATTAATCTACCGCCAGCCAAGCTTACGTGCAAACCAATCTTCTTCCATTGTTGGATGTAATTTTGAACAATTGGCTCTTGAACAGCACTACCACTCATTGCAGCAAAGTGAATATTAAGTGGCTTGCCGTTAGGTTGAACTCTCCATTTACCCTTCTTCTTGTAGCCAGCTTTATCAAGTAATTCATTAGCTTTCTTCAAGTTGTATGGGAAGCCCTTAGCATTTTTATCAAAGTAGTCACCAAATTGTTCTGGAATCAAAGTTGGTACTCTGAAGGTCAAACCTTGAGTGTATCTCTTTTCAACTTGATTAATGTTCATGGCATAAGCCATTGCTTGCCGCAAGGACTTATTGTTCATCTTAGAATTCTTGTCCATGACGTTCTTGCCATTCTCCCATTTACCAACTTTGAAGCCTAAGTAGCTGTAAGCCAAAGGAATTTGAGCGATAAAGTTAGTGTCTTTGGCATCCTTAACTGATTGCCATTGTGAGTTTACAACGTCAGCAATATCGAACTTGTGGCTCTTAATTGCTTGTGAAGCAGAATTAGTTGAAACAACTTGAGCTACAATCTTACTTAATTTTGGTGTACCTCTCCAGTAGTACTTATTTGGTACCCAGGTTACTGATTGACCTCTTACGACCTTACTTACCTTATATGGACCAAAGAAAAGCGGATCTTTTCTGATTTGATCACAAGAAACTAACTTGCTAAATGGAACGTCCTTCAAGTAGTGGTAAGGTGAGGCAGTTTCAATGAAGTAGTCGTTACCTGATTGAAGCATCCCCGGTTTCATCGCAATAAAGTGAATGACGATAGTTCTACCATTTTCACCATCAGGATAAGTAATTCCAGAAATCGTCTTAGCCTTGCCTTCATGGTAAGCTTTCATCCCAGCAATATTAGCCAATGAATCTGAATATCTCAAGCTGTTAGTTGCCTTATTAGCAGTCATTTCATATGGATATTCAAGGTCTTTAGCAACAACTTGCTTGCCATCTGACCACTTAACACCCTTTTTAACGGTAATCGTGACAGTTTTAGCTTTCTTATCAAGTTTAAAAGTAGCTGGACCTTTATTAGTAATCTTGTAACTATTGTCGGTATCAAATAAAGCTTCATTACCAAATTGCATTACATCAGTGTCAACTTGATCAACTGATAATTGACTATCAAAAATACCCTTAAAAGGAGTATCGGTTTCAATCGCATAATTCAAAGTACCACCCTTTTTGGCAGTCTTTTGAGGTGTTTGTTCTGGGAACTTCTTAGCACTCTTAGTTGCATCCTTATTGCTTTGACCACATGCAGCCAAACTTAATGCTGCACCAATAATTAAACTTGCTGAACTGACTAACTTCATTGCTTTCATAATTTCTAACTCTTTCTCTTTAACAAAAAAAGACCCACATCCCAATTAGGGATGTGAGTCCTTGCTTAATAATCGTTTAATTAATTATTTAACAAAAATCGCCGCACACCATAATTTAGGATCACAAAATAAACCATCATTTTGGTGGCGGCGTCGTAATTCTACTGTTGATACGCTTTGTGATTCTAACATGATATGTAGCTCCTTTCTTAAATAAATTTAATATTATACTAATCTCACTCACATGATTTGTCAACAAGAAATTTAAAAAATATCCTTCAAAAATTCTTATTTAATCATAAGCTGTATTATTTGTTTAAAAAAAGAATACCACCTACAATATAGTCATAGGAGTAAAGTAAGGGCTTTCAAGAATTAAATGAGAGGTTTTTATTATGACCGAAAATATAACAAACAATGTTGTCCTTAATCAAACTACCGACCCTAGAGTTAACAAAAATGTTCTTTGGTTCGATGAGTTGCATCGCTCAGATGTAGCTTTAGTTGGTGGTAAATCATCATCACTTGGTGAAATGACTTCTGCCACTAATATTCCAGTACCATATGGATTTGCTACAACTGCACATGCATATCGTTATTTCTTAAATTCAACTGGTTTAAGCGATAAAGTCAGTGCTTTATTAAATGAAATCAAGGATTATGAAAACTCGGATGAATTACATCGTGTTTGTTCACAAATCCGTGAAATCATGACTTCAACTCCAATGCCAGAAGATTTGGCTAATGATATTAAATCATCATATCAAAAATTAGCCGAAAAGATGCACAGAAATAATCCATTTGTCGCAGTACGTTCATCTGCTACTGCTGAAGATTTACCAAATGCATCATTTGCTGGTCAACAAGATACATACTTGAATGTTCGCGGAGCTGATGACGTCGTTGAAAAAGTAAAGGAATGTTACGCATCCCTCTTTACTGACCGTGCAACTTACTATCGTCACAAGGCAAAGTTCCCATACCAAAAAGTTGCCTTATCTGCAGCAATTCAAATGCAAGTCTTCTCCAAGGCTTCAGGAATTATGTTCACTGTTGATGTTTCAAATGGTAATGACAACAATATTGTCATTGATTCTATTTGGGGCTTAGGTGAATATATTGTCTCCGGCAAAGTAACGCCAGACCACTTTGTTGTTGACAAAAAGAGCCTTGAAATTGTTTCCAAAGCTATCACAACTAAGAAGATTGAATTAATCAGAGAACCTAATGGTGGTGTTCACCAAATTGATGTCCCTGAAGATAAACAGCAAGAAGCTTCATTGACTGATCAACAAGTTATCGAACTTGCTGGTTATGCAAAAGCAATTGAAAAGCACTATGGTTGCTACATGGATATGGAATGGGCAGTAGACAGCAGAACTAACAAAGTATGGCTTGTGCAAGCTCGTCCTGAAACTGTTTGGTCACAACGCAATAAGAATAAGCAAAAAGAAGTTAAAGAAGAATCTTCAAGTACAAATGCTTCAGATGCAGAAGTACTTTTAAGAGGTTTAACTGCAGCTCCTGGCCTTGCTTCTGGTAGAGTTCACATAATCGATGATCCAAAGGACATTGATGAATTCAAGAAAGGCGAAATCTTAGTTACTCTAATGACTTCACCTGACTGGGTTCCAGCTATGCAAAAAGCTAACGCCATTATCACTAATAACGGTGGTATGACTTGTCACGCAGCTATCGTTTCTCGTGAAATGCAAATTCCATGTATTGTAGGTACGACTAGTCACGGCGTTAAAGCAACTGAAGTTCTTAAAGACGGTGAAATGATCACAGTCGATGCTAAAAACGGTGTTGTTTACAAAGGCGATATTGTTAATGCCTTGAAGCCAAAGAAGCAAGAATCTCAAGCTTCTACTGGTCAAATTGTCCAAGCTGAATACTTCCCACCTACAGCAACCAGAGTCATGATGAACTTAGGTGACCCTGATTTAGCTGAAAAATATGCTAGTCTTCCAGCTGACGGTATCGGATTAATGCGTGAAGAATTCTTGTGGACTTCATACATTCATGAGCACCCACTTTACTTAATTGAATCTGGTCACCCAGAAAAAGTTGTTAACGAATTAGCTAGCGGTATCGGTAAAGTTGCTCGTGCTATGTCACCTCGTCCAGTAGTCTTAAGATTCTCAGACTTCAAGTCTGGTGAATACCGTAACTTAAAGGGTGGCGACAAGTATGAGCCTCATGAATCAGCTGACCTTCTTGGCTGGCGTGGTGCTTCAAGATACTACGATCCTAAATACATTAATGCCTTCAAGCTTGAAATCAAGGCTATTAAGAAAGTTCGCGAAGAATACGGTTTGACTAACGTTAATGTTATGATTCCATTCTGCAGAACTGTCGAAGAAGCTAAGAAAGTTACTGACATCATGGCAGAAGAAGGCTTAAGAAGAAGCGAAAACTTCAAGATTTACATGATGGCAGAAATTCCTTCAAACATTATTTTGGCTGATCAATTCAACCAATATGTTGACGGCTACTCCATCGGTTCAAACGACTTAACAATGCTTATCTTGGGCTGTGACAGAAACAACGATACTGTTGCTCACTTGTTCGACGAGCGCAACTTAGCAGTTAAGCGTGCAATTCGTCACTTAATTAAGGTTGCTCATAAAGATGGCAAGACAGTTTCAATCTGTGGTCAAGCTCCTTCTGAATACCCAGAATTCACTCAATTCTTAGTTCAAAGCGGCATTGACTATGTATCTGTAAACCCAGATATGGTAAAGCAAACCAAATTGAATGTTGCTCACTATGAACAAAGAATCCTTTTAGACAAAGCAACTGGTAGAGGATTACAAGACACTACTGATTACACTTGGTAAAATCAATTAAATAAAATGGATCGACCAAATCTGGCCGATCCATTTTTTATTTTCTGACGGAAATTGTTAAAATCTTGCGATTGGTAAACTTATCATTTCGCTCAAACTTTTCCATCAATTCGGATAAATCAGGGCTAATCTGATCAAGTCTCTCCTTGTTTAATGGACGCTTGATATTGATACTGCTTCTTTGCCAATCATTATCATCATTAGAATTCTCGCTCCATGGCAAATCAATTGTCTCACTTGTTCCATCTTCAAAATATAACGTTACATTAACAATATCATTATGTGCATACAGTCGCTCACCTAATGGCTCCTGCATATTAGTAAGATTCTGATTAGCTAATTCATAATCCAATTTGATGAAAAATCTCTTTGCTACAAGATTGCCAGAGAAAACCATGGCACCATCTTCAAAATGCTGTTCACCTATTTGGTGCAACCCAGTAAATTTCATATCTTCAATTGCGTCACTTGGTACTTCGCCAACTTCTACGTTTTCAAAAGCAAATTCAATTTTACTTAGCTTCTTTTGTACCATGTTATCCACCTCGATTATGAAATACCTATTTCAAATTATTTCTTCTGATGCTTATATACTTTGTGAGGTTTTCTTGTCTTGTTAATGCCCCAAATAATTGCGACGGCGGCGATGATTAAAACTGCACCACTAATTACTATTGTTGGCCAAGCAGAAGTTTTTTGCTTAGTTTTATTTTGGTCTGATTTAGTCTGAGTAGCAGATTTCTTTGACTTTTTAGGCTTAGTAGAAGATTGAGATTGATCTTCTGATGAGTTTTCATCTTGATCTGAACTTTGCTTAGATGAAGAACTGGCGCTACTTTGAGAGTTTTGCTTATTATTTGAAGCTTGGCTATTATTGCTTGATTGATGATTTGTGTGGTGATTATTTTGATTAGTATTTGAATCTGGAATGCCATAAGTCTTTTTATAAGCTTCAGAAGATTTTTTCACCACATAAACCTTCATATCAGTAATTCCACTTGGATTCGTCCAGTCAACGGGAATCATCGATGGCGGATTACTGATATAACCATACCCATCAATTTGCGGAAAACTGTAAAATTGGAACATTCGATGCGGACTATCAGTGTAGCCAGTCTCTATATCAAGCAAATATCGTCCTAAAAATTGACCATTTTCTTGATCATAAACATTAGCATAGAGCTTTTGCACACTAACTGCATGGTTAGTATTAGTTGTAGTTGTTTGATTAGTATTTTCATCAGCTAAAACAGTAGTTGTCGTTGAAATCGGCATAGCTAAAGCTGCTATGATCATTGCACTAATAATCTTTTTATTATTTCTTAGCATGATAATCCCTTCTTTTCAAAGGATTGAAAGCATTTTATTCTTTCACTTATATTTTATCGCGAAAAGGCAAATAAAAAAATTGCCATCTATGATGACAATTTCTCTATTCATTACTTCATTTCAGGACTATCAACATAAGACATTTCTGACCAAGCACCTGGCTTTGTGTGCAACGATCTAATACTTTCAGCACCTGGCAATGGATTGCCTACCTTTTCAGCAGAAAAGTTATCGATCATCCCTTGAGTCATACCATTCTTCTTAGTCTGGTCAATGGTAATCTTATCAACTATCTCATCTTCATGACCAGTCAAAATCTTCTCTGCAAATAATGGATCAATGATATTTTCTCTGCCGACAGCAACCAAGTCAGTATACTTCATTGCATCCCTAGCTTTTTCTGGGCTATTAACGCCGCCAACGATAATCTCCTTAGTGCCTTCGCCAAGAACTGGTCTGAATAATTCAGCAAAAGTCTTGTCGCTATCCTTAGGCTTTTGATTATATGCTGGCAAGGACAAGTGAATATAGTCTAGATCAAACTTATCAGTAATTGCCTTAATCAGTTGCGTTGACTCATGCCAAGTATAGCCAACATTATCTGGATTGATTTCTTCAGGACTAATTCTATAGCCTACGATAAAGTCCTTTGGTGCATACTTCTTAACTGCATTCATTACTGATTCAACTACTGCAAGTGGGAAGTTCATTCTCTTCTCAAGGCTGCCGCCCCAATGATCAGTACGGTGGTTTGAATATACGGAGAAAAATTGTTGGATCAAGTAGTGGTTAGCACCGTGGATTTCAACACCGTCAAAGCCAGCTTCAACTGCACGCTTAACAGCATCTCCGAAGTCACGCACTACCTTTTGAATTTGTTCATCACTATATTCATGAACCTTATATGGCAAAAATGGAAAATCCATTGCGCTTGGTGCATAAACAGGCTTGCCGTAAAGGGCTACGCGGCCACTTGCTTCACGACCAGTGTCAGCAATCTGCATAATTGCTTTATTGCCACTACTCTTCATTGCAGAAGCAACTTTCTTCAATTGCGGAATAAATTTGTCATCGTAAACAGCAAGTTGCGTACGATCTTTAGCCCAAGAAATTGCAGGACCACCTTCAGGACTGACGTAGATATATTCAGTAATAATCATGCCGCCGGACTTGGAGTGGTGCTTATAGTAATTAATTGTATCGCTACTTGCCTCGCCTTCAATACCGCTGTTGGTCAACATTGGCGGTTGAACGAAGCGATTAGCAATAGTTGCACCGTGTTTAAAAGTCAAAGAATCATTTAATTCAGCCATCTTAATTCTCCTTACTTTTTATCAGTTAAATCAATTTCATTATAGCACTTATTTTATGTAAGTGAACTATCTTGTTATGAAAAAAGCCAGCATATTGTACTGACTTCATTACTTAACCGGAATACGGATAACTGTCTTCAAGTTTTCAACTTTGGTTCTTCTTGGATCTGACAAATATATTTCATGATGGCGACGAGCATCTGAGTAATCTGGTGTCAATCCGTTTTGCTCAGCAAATTTTTTCATCTTCTCGATCGTAGCTGGCTCATCGTCATAAGAGCCCACATGCATTACCTGCACGCATTTTCCTTCTTCCAAAGTAATCAATTCTACTTCAGAAAAATCACCATCTTTTTTCTTACTTGCTTCTTCAATTGCCCAATCAAAAACTTCTTGAGTAACAAACTCCGGCATGCGAATCATGGAAATGAATTCAAAGTTTTCCTTGTGCGCATAATCAATGCCAGTAGTGTTTTCTTGCCACCACAGTCCTTCTAGCGGTGGAACAACAAAATCAAAGTAATCCTTGATCTGATGATCACTCTTTTTACTCATCTTGATTGTATAAGCAACTCCATAGAGCAGCTGGATGGCCTTCTTATACTCACTATCTTCTTGATTAGGATCGCCTTTACCGCGAACCGCGATGCAATTCATCTTGGGAACTTCAATAATTTCCGGCTTTTTACCAGGTTTATAGAACTGTTTTTGCTCTTTTTTAAAATCGTATGCCATAGGATTTCATCTTTCTATCTAATCGCTTTCTTTTAATTGTATCCCAGGCAAAATTTTTATAAAACAAAACTGTTTTAACATTTAAATTGATTTCACATTAACATATTAATTAATAGCATTACGTGATTTTTTACCATTATAAACATCAATAATATCTTTTGCACTAATGCCAACCATATTTTTAACTGAAGTTTTAGTATAAAAAGCTGAGTGTGGAGTAATTACAACATTTGGCATGGCAGCTAATTCTTTATAATCAGCTGGAATTTTATCTTTTTGCACCTTTAAACCAAAATAGCTGTTTTCATCAGCTAATGTATCAAGACCTGCTCCAGAAATTTCATGGTTCTTTAAAGCTGAAATTAAAGCTTGCGTATCAATTAAACCACCACGTGCACAATTGATAAGATAAGCAGAATTCTTCATTTCTTTTAATTCTTTTTCTCCTATCATATTTGTAGTAGATGGTAACAAAGGCGTATGTAAAGAAATAATATCTGATTCTTTAATTACAGTATCAAAATCAGTGTAAGTTAAAAATGGTTCATTAGCTGGATTATATACGACATCATAAGCTAAAACTTTGGCACCTAAGGCCGAGAAAATTTGTGCAACTGCTGAGCCGATATTCCCTACACCTATCAGACCAACTGTCTTGTTAAAAATCTCATCACTGATTAATTCATCTGGATATGTAAAATCACCATTTTTATCCATATTTTCACGAAATTCACCGATATGGCGAAGTAAATACATTGCCTGTGTAACTGCCATTTCAGCAATTGCGCGTGGTGAATAAACCGGAACATGTGTAACCTTTAACTTATATTTATTAGCTAAATCAATATTAATAATATCAGTACCAACAATTCGCAACCCAATGGATTTTAAGCCAAATTCATGAAGTTTCCGATAGATTTCTTCATCTTTTAATGGCACAGTTTGCTTTAAATCAATTCCTTGATAGCCTTTTACTTCATCAACATTTTCGGCCGTTAATACTCCTTCTTTAACATCAATTTTGTCATCATGTGTTTCATTCCAAGTATTGATAACATTCAATTCACTTTGACTAGCGTTAAATAATGCAATTTTCATAATAAAGTCTTCTTTCTTTAAAGAAACAATGGTAATAATAAACTAATCCAAATCAACATGATTGCTCCACCAATTCTATTGGCAATTGTCGCAAAAGGCATTAGCTCCATTCGATTAGCAGCAGTCAAAGTAGCAACCGCTCCAGATCCACCGGTATTTCCAACTTGCAATCCAATTGAAACAATAGATTCGATTGGATTGAAATGAAAGATTAAGCCAAAAATCAAAGATCCTACAACGGCACCTATTAATCCCATTACTAAAACAAATAAATTAGCTGGACTGAAATATTCTGCTACTTGAGCCAAATTTAGAGATGAAATACCTATTCCAGTAATTAATGCTGCTAATAATCCTTTTAACATAAAGTTTTCGAATAAGCCAGCATCAACACATAAATCATTTCTGGCAAAAGGACTTGCCTTAAATAAAATCACTAAAATAGCAGTCCAGGCGATCACACTAATTCGTGGAATATATTTTCCTAATATTTGTCCACATATAATGAATGCTAAGCAAACTAAAAATCCAACGCTCATTCTTATTGGCATATCTTCACGAGTAACTTTAACCTGACTTAAATCATTAGTTGAAACCATATCTTGATTTCCACTAGAACTTTTTAGCAATTGCCCATTACCAGTCCAATTCGGTTTTTTCATACCTAATTGATTCATAACTGAGCATAAAAAGACACAGAGCACATTATTAATGTTTAAAAACACCAAGAATTTTGCAGCATATGATCCAACATCATGATGGAAAAAACTTTGATAAATACTTGGTACTGCCACAATAGCTCCACTTGACCCACCAGCATAGGTTGGTAAGCCAGTCATAAATATAGATTTAAGTGGCGACCAATGTAACAACAAGCCACCTAGCCATAGAAATAAAACAATAAATAATTGCGTGCCAATAATCACTGGCAATACTCTCCATGCTGCTTTCAATAGTAATTTTTTATCCATAACTAGGATAGAGCCAACTATAACTGCCACGATATAAATATCAATAAATCCAGAAGACATAAAAGTCGAAATTGATTTGATAGTATATTTAGGTAAAAGATGAAAATATACTAGTGCTGATCCACCAAATAATGGTAGTAGAACCGCTCCACCTAACCACTTACCTATAATTGGCAAAATTCCACCAACATAGAAGAAAATTCCACCGAGTACAAAGAGAAGTGCTAATGCACCAATACTGTTTTCACCTAAAGTCCCTGTATAAGTAGCCACTAGAACTACTACAGCAATAATCAAAAAATCTATTAGCGGTAAATGTGCAATTTTAATTTTGTTTAGCTCTTTCATAAAAATCACATTTTCTATTTTTAATTAGCTAATTTTACTAGTATAATTTTACTAAAAGGTGAAAGAAGGCTTTTTAATGCACGTTACAATGAAAAAAGTTGCCCAAAATGCGGGGGTATCAGTTTCAACAGTTTCCATAATTGTTAACGGTCATCAAAAGGAACGTCACATTCCTCAAAGTACCGTCGATAAGGTTCGCAAATCAATGCAACAATTAGGCTATAAACCTAATAGAAACGCCCAACAATTACGCTCTGCTAGGCCAACTAATCTATCAATTGCACTTTGCTTTCCTCTTGATCCAAATACTGGATTAATTGAAGTTTTGCCAGCACTCATTTCTTATATTCAAAAAGAAATTGTAAGCAAGAAACTGCCTTGGAACTTAGTTATTAAACCTTTTCAAAATGATAAGGCTGATCAACTTATTAAAACCTTTAAAAAAGGTAACTATGATGCTGCTTTAATTGCGGCTGCAAGTTCTAAAGATATTCACGATCTTGAAAACTCAGATTTATTAATACCAATAGTGCTACTTAATCGAATTTCAGATAGATTATCAACTGTAGGTGTAGATCCACAATTAATTGCTCAAACAGCAATCACTTTACTTCAAGCAAAGCATATAAAAACTATTTCTGTAGTACTAGATGCTAATAATTATTCTGCTTCTAATACTAGAATGGAAGCTATTATTTCTAGAGCAAAAAAAGTTGGAATTAAAGTTTTTGCAACCTATCAATCACAATATAGTAATGAATCCGGTACAAAAGTAGCTCAACAAATGATTGCTAAAAAAGATTTTCATCCTGTTATCGCTGAATCAGACTTAACCGCAATAGGTATGGTTTATTACTTTAATCATCATAATGTTCAAATCCCTCAGCAATTAAAATTGTTAACCTTGAGTGTACTTGAGCAGAATTTCACAGCTTATCAAACACCTTCGATTTCAACTATTAGTCTTTCAACTAGTGATATTGCAAAAGAATCAATTGCAATCATTCAGAAACAATTAAACAATAAAAATATTCCGCAGCATATTCTTCTTTCGCCAGAATTACATTTAAGAGAAACCTTCAATTAACAAAGGGTAAGAACTTTGAGTTCTTACCCCTTTTATTAAGATTAAAGTTCTCCTGCCTTTTTCCAATTATCGATTTTATCCTGCATTTTTTGATCTGAATACATTGCCTCACGTGCATTAACTTGATCAAGGCCAACAATCTGATTAAATTTACTAAAAGTAATCATATGATTAATTGAATCTTTAGTAGAACCATTCTTAAGCAAATCATCGGCAATTTCTTTATCTGAATATACTTGACCATAAGTCAGAGCAGTTGGGTGAGCTGATAATGAAAAGCCTAATTTTCTTAAATCTTCAAGATCTACCAATGGAGTCTTTCCACCTTCAAGCATATTAGCAAGTAATGGAGTATCTGGAAATTCTTTAACAATACGTTTTAATTCATCAATATTCTGTGGGGCTTCAATAAAAATAATATCGGCTCCAGCTTCCTTATATAAATGTGCTCTTCTAATTGCTTCATCCAAATCATAAACGGCTCTAGCATCAGTACGTGCCATAATCATATAGTTCTTGTGCTTTCTTGCATTAAGAGCTGCTTTTAACCGGGCAACCATCTCATCTGCTGAAACAACGCTCTTATTAGCCATATGCCCACAACGCTTAGGCCACGTTTGGTCTTCAATAAAACAACCAGCTGCACCAATTGCTTCATAGCTTCTAATAGTTCTAGCAATATTTGCAGAATCACCATAACCAGTATCAGTATCACAAAATACTGGAATATTAACTGCATTAATAACTTCACGTGCTTTATTCAGCATAATACCAAAATCAGCAAATCCACGATCAGGCTCTGCCAAATCACTTGCGTTTGTTGCATAACCAGCAGCATTAATACATTCAAAACCCTCTTGTTCACAGATCTTAGCTGATAAAGCATCTGGTGCAATTGGCATTGCTACTAAGTGATTAGGTCTATGAATCATTTCATCAAAAGCTTCACGCATTCTCTCGGCTTTATTCTTCATTGTTAAATCCCCCATCCATTAAGCTAAAATATTGCTTAAACTTGTCCGTGCTTGTTCTAGTGCCTTTAAAGAAGAAGCAACTGGAATAATGAAGGCAGGTTTCAAATTTTTAGCATCATCTAAAGTCAAATTATCATCGTCTAGTTCTAGACCAACTTTATCGTAGAATGATTCTTTACTTAATTTAGTTGCTTGCTCTTTGTTAAGTCTTGCCACAACAACTTGCTTAACACCTGCTTTAAGTGCGAGCTTAATACGATCAACTAAGCCATCGTAGCCATAATTAGAAATGCCTTCTAATTTAACTAAAACCGTAACATCTGAGTCCTTACTACCATCAATTGCAGCTTCAATCTTTCCAAGCAAACTAGCATCATCATCAGAACCCGATATTTTTTCTGAATGAGATGGCCATAATTGATCATTCATCATTAAGTAATCTGCTCCAGAACGATCTAATTCAACAGCTGCATTCCACATGCTGAGTGGATTACCAAAGCCAGATTGTGCATCAGCGATGATTGATTGATCTGTTTCAATTTTTATATCACGTAAAACTTGGGCATATTCTGAAAGAGAAATTAGTCCTTCATTATCGCTACCTAATAATGCTTGAGCTACAAGACGGCCACTTAAAAAATAAGTTCTATCTTTTTGCTTAAGAGAATTAACCAAACTTGCAGTACCAACTGCTGGAACAATTCCTTTTAACATAGTTTTATCTCCTTTTTCTTTATATCTGGGAAGCGCTTTCTCTTTACACCGTTTATTATAGTATAACGTTTTACTTTGTCAAATAACTTTTAAAAAGCTGTAGTATTTCATTAGCGTTAAACACTACAATAGCAATTGATTTGCTATTAATTTTCAGTTTTTAAGATTAAGTATTACGTTATACTACATTCTCGTGTTTCTTTTAACAATAAATGCATGATTTTTTAACAAAAAAAGTCCTCGAAATTAGGAATTACCTAACTTCGAGGACTAAATTACTCATTATTCAGCAAGCTTTTTCTCCTTGGAGAATAAATCAATGGCTTTACTTCTGAATCAAATTCTTTTCTACTGATTGGTTTAATCAAATCATCATTGACATCGAAGAGCTTCAGTTGACCTTTCACATGAATCGGCTTGATCACATTGGCAAGCTCGATGTTCCAATAGTAGAGATCTTCCCATGGAAAATATTGAATGCCAGTTAGATTCACGACGCAAAGAGCATAACCAGGTGCCGCACCAGCCACCTTCTTGGCAGTTGAACACATCAGAATCGGCCCGCGATAATTCGTCTTCCATGACCTATATTCAATTTTCTTTTTGCCAGCGATCATGTCCATGATGTAGTCGCCGCGCACTGATAATGCCTTCATGTATTGCCTCCCGTGTTTTTTTAATAAAAAAAGTTAGCGATTCTGTTTTGCTAACTTTAATTATTACTTACTTTTTGTCATCATTTAGTTATTTGTTGGTAATATTTCAATTCTTTGTTCTAATATCAATTTATTTACAATATTTTCACCGTGAATATTACTTAAAGATAATCCGTATTCTGTTAATAGATTCATTAACAATTTAGTATACTTTTGTCTACTTTCAATTTCATTACTTCCTGGGTAGTAATAATATTGTAAAACAGTATTGCTATTATACATATTGTTTAAATCAAAAAGTGTTTCAAAATATGAATAGTCTGCTCTTCCTAATGAATGTCCATAAATTGTAATTAAATCAGTTCCTGTGTAATCAACTTTAGATCTAATATTATTTATATTATTGTTTAATAGCCTATATGATTTAGTAAAAGAAATTCGCAAATCATTACTATTTTTTATATCATGATTGTCGATGCCGAAAACAGGAGAAGGAATTGTATCAACAATATTTTGAGAATTCTTTGAAAAGAAATTTTTCATTGATAATTTATCATATCCAGCTACCCCATGTATATTAGTCCAGCTGTTTATATTTGCTGGTAAAAAACGTTTAGTACTTTCGTTTAATGAATAATTGAACGAAATAATATCAACTCGATCATTTTTCCCTTTATACTTTATCAACTTATTAAGCAAATCATTTGCCTTGCTAATGAATTCTTTATTATTAGAAACCTGATCATAAATATAGTTACTAAACACCTTTTCAAAAGCTAATAGCGAATGAAATAATACCTTTATTCTTTCTCGATCCCCTGATTCATCTGTATCACTCGAACCAGAAAACATTCTTACTATCTTTTCCATAGCAGTATCATGAAAAGAGTATCCTTCACCATAAGGATCTGCTGCGATAGTAATTATTTTAGAAATCATATTTTCAATATCATTCCAATTTTCCTGTTCATTATTCATGTACTTTTCAGCGAAAAGGAAAATAATATCCCATCTAGTAATATTTTCATTGTTATATTTATTTGCTACTTCTGCAAAATAATCCTTTTTTATATTTACAGATTGTTTAAGTTCATCTTCATTCGTTAAGGCTTTACGTATTTCATCATGATCCTTCTTACCAAATAGTTTTTCGAATCTATTCTTAAAAAAATCTGCATATCTACTTTTTAATCCACACGCTAAATCAAATCCATTTCCTAAAATAATAATTTGCTTCTTCATTTTAAATGCCATCCTTTTATTTAGAGACTCCTTAGAAAATTAATTTTGGCCGATTGTAAAATATATCTTTTATAATTCGGTTTCATCTTTAGAAGTTAAATCAAAAGTTTTCCAAACCTTAAATACCTTAATTAAATGATTTATAATAGCGAATAAATTATTATATAAGCCATCAGTAGTAACAAAACCAGTTAAGTATCTATTTGTTGCAAATCAAAATATCTTTCATATCTATTTTTACCCAAATTTACTAATCGACCCACAGATACAAAAAATGGCATTTCCATCAATATTGCTATTTGTTCCATTAATTGTTGTTCTACTTTTTCATTTTCTATCTGTTTTTTTATCAACGAATTTATTCTTTCAAGCTGATATTCTTTTATAATATTTTCTTTTACTTCACGTTTAAGCTTTTCAACTTGTGAACTAGACAGTCTCCATTGAAAAAAGCAAATATCGCTATAAGAATCGCAATTAATGCAAAAATTTATCCATATTAGAATTAATTTTGCTAATTAATATATTTATCAATTCATTCTTACTCATTAATCTTTATCCTATATCACTATTGAAGGTTAACATTTACAAATAATTACTTATGAATTTTCTTCATAAACATTCAATAAAAATTCACACAACGTTATACCAGAATTTAATGCTTAATACGCATGATACTTTTTTATCTTAATTGGATGAGTATGACTATGGGCATCCCCATTCCAATTTCTCATTTCATTTATTGAATCAACTATGGTATTAAGACCACTTATTAATTTTTTAGTTCGTTTGTCTGTTACCTTATCTGCTTCAATCTTATACAATTCAGCAACCTTGTTAAATTTATCTTTAAATTTACTATTTTCAGGTAATGAATCTCCTTTTTTCTTAACTCCCCATCTTAAAACCTGATCAATCATTGTTTCAGTCTTAGTTAGCGCCGATGAATAGTCTTTCCTATTTATTTCATGATCTATTTTTTTGTATTCTTTTCGTAACCAATCACTTTTATTTGATGTTAAATCAAAATTTTCAATTTTAAACTGACTTCCCTTGGGTTTTAAGGATACATTATCCCCATTTTTTACAAATCTATAATCTGTATCAAAGATTAAACCATTTATTTTATCCAACAATTTAGTTCGATAATTATCCATCATTCTAATAATTTGAGATTCTGGTAAATCAATAAAGCTTCTTATTAGGTTCCTATCTGAAAAGAAATATGATGCTAATTTATCTAACATATTATTCGCTTTACAGTAGTCTATTAATTCGTCTAAATACATTTGTCTACTAAGCGATGGTTTATCGTACTCAATTGTCAGACCAAATTCTTCCGCTAAATCACATATTTCAGGTCCACTTAAATACGGAAATTCATTTCTTTCATATGAATTTGCCTTATTTGAATAAATATCACCTGATCCTCCAATTAACATTAACTCAACTGAACTTCTTTTTAAAATATCGTATTTCTCCATATTTTCACCTATAAAGAAAAAATTTAAAATTAGAAATGTTAGCTATATCAGACCGTAAAGTTGTTCTATTTTATTAACAATACGATTTTGCTCTGATAATGGAGGAACTGGAATTAGTACATAATTAATTTTACTTACTGACAATCCTGGCTGAGCTGTCGAAGTGGAATATTGATTTAAATTTAGAGCACGTAAAAAATAACCTGACCACTTAGAGCTTACTTCTGCAAATGTATTTACAATTACAGCATGTTCGGTAGCATAAAAATCTCCTTGTGCCCAATTAATATTTCCGCATAATGCTCCTTGTCTACCTATCAAAGCAAAGTCACCAGTTTTATTAAAATCTTTTACATATCCTCTAATACCATTTCCTCCAAAACAAGGATATTTATAAATAGCATCTTGCACAGATTTAATTTCTGATGATTTTTTATTCTTGCCAGCCTTTAGATAGAAAATATCCCCTAATCTTGCCCATTCCCAACTATCAGGAATATCAAAAGGTTTCTCGTCATCGGTAATCGGAGGAAGTGGCCTACTCTTCTTGATCTTCTTTTCCTTAACAAGTTCAGCCTTTTCCGCCTTGATCTTTTCAAGCAATACACTTGCTGGCTCATCATTAGAATCTTGTTTAACCAACTTACCTTCCATTGCGTATTGCAAAATAGATTGCTTCAGCTTGTCGTTGAAATTATCATCAATCTCTTTCAATCGATTGTATGCTTTAGCATATTGATCAACAAGTGGTAGCATTTTTTCAATCTTAACTACGATACGTTTTTGCTCTTCTAATGGTGGAATAACTCCTATAGTTTTAGCTACCCTTTCTCTATTTAAGTTTTTTACAGTAGATCCTGTAGCTAATGAAGTAAACTGATTATTTATAAAAGGAGATATTAATAAATAGTATAAAAAATCTTTATTAAATAGTTTTTTATAATTAGAAATAATTAGCCATCCATCATGAACTGCACCATCTATTTTTAAAATATAAGGTCTTCCAAAACTCATGGAATTTGAAAGAATAAAATCTCCTTTATGTACAATTCTCGTCTTTTTTAATCCTTCAGAAATTATTTTTTCTTGAGCATGATTAATATATTTATTGTTAGGATCAGTATCTCCAATTTTTATCCAATTAATACCATCTTTATCATCTGTAAGGTAATTCTTTATAGGTCTAGGGGATCCGCCACGTAAAATAGTAAAAGCATCCCCTAATCTTACCCATTCCCAATTATCAGGAATATCAAAAGACTTTTCATCATCAGTGATCTCAGGCAACGCTTTAGTACGTTTAATCTTCTTTTCTTTGATTAATTGCTCTTTTTCAGCCTTAATCTTCTCAAGCAATACACTTGCTGGTTCATCATTAGGATCTTGCTTAACCAGCTTACCCTCCATTGCATATTGCAAAATAGAAGCTCTTAATTGTTCAGGAGTCATTAGTCATCCTCCTCAAGTAACTTCTTAATAGCAGCTAAAGTCTTATCAATCTTTTGATTCAATTCAGCTCTTTCTTCCTCATATTTTTGCATCAATTCTTCAGGTGGCAATACTTCCTCAGTTTCAGTAGGGAATCCGCATAAGTCCAAATTGTAGTTATTATCTGCAATTTCTTCTGGAGTATAAGCTTTAGACTTATAGTTACCTTTATCGTCTTGGATTTCCTGACGATCACTCCACCAATCTTCAACTGGTTTAAAGTGTTCCAGCTTCATTGGCTTAGTCTTAGAGAAGTGCTTATATCCTTTAGGCATATCTAAACGATAGAACCAAGTTTCTTTAGTAGGACCAGTCTTATCAAAGAACAGAATATTAGTATCAATTGAAGTGTAAGGACTAAAAATACTGCCTGGCAATCTAATAATCGTATGCAAGTTAAAGTCCTTTAGCATTCTCTTCTTTAAATTAATTTTGGCATCATCATTACCAAACAAGAAACCATCAGGCAGAATCACACCAACTCGGCCATTATCTTTAAGGCGATACATAATTAAGGCCAAGAATAAGTCAGCAGTTTCACTTGTCTGCAAATCACTTGGAAAGTTTTGCTTAATGATTGGCAATTCAGAACCACCAAATGGTGGATTCATCATAATGACATCAAACTTATCTTTATCAGTATATTCAGTAACTTTCTTTTCTAATGAATTACCATGAATAATATCTGGATTATCAACATCATGAAGAAGCAAGTTAGTTACTGCTAAGATATATGGTTGACCCTTCTTTTCAATACCAAAGACTGCTTCATTGTATTTCTTACGATCTTCAACGTTTTTAACTTGACCTTTCAAGATATTCAATGCACTGACAAGGAAGCCACCAGTACCACAAGCTAAGTCAGCAATTCTTTCGCCTAATTTTGGCTGCAATGTTCTAGCAATAAAATCAGTTAAAGCACGTGGAGTATAGAATTCACCAGAACTACCAGCACTTTGCAATTCCTTTAAGATACTTTCGTAAATATCACCAAATAAGTGACGGTCTTTTGGATCAGTGAAGTCAACTTCATTAACAACGTTAACTACTTGACGCAATAAGACACCGTTCTTCATGTAATTGTTAGCATCAATGAAAGCATCTTTAACAATTGCCTTACTGATTGGGGTATTTGGAGTAACAGTGATTCCTTTTAATGCCGGTAATAAATGATTATTTACAAAATCTAGTAATTCATCACCAGTTAAAGCTTGACCATCTTTATTATCTTTAGCCCATTCACGCCAATGCATCCCTTCCGGAATGATTGATTCATAATCATCTTGGTCAATCTCCCAAACCATTTCACGGTCATCATAAACCTTTAAAAATAGGATCCATGATAATTGTTCAATTCTTTGCGCATCACCATTGATACCAGGATCATTACGCATAATATCTCTAATTCGTTTTACAAATTGGGTTGTTCCAGCCATTTAATACTTTCTTTCTAATCGTAAATTTTTTCTTTTATCTGCTTAATTGCATCTTCGTAATTTCTCTTACCACCAAAGGACATAATAATTTTGATAGTACCACCATATTTTTCAAACTCTGGCAGTCCAAGAACACTCTTATTTTCAAGATCAGCAATGCCATCATCTTTGTATTTTTCAAGGAGCTTATCAAGGATTTCTCTAGCAGCACCCTTGTAATGATCTAAGATGCCTGATTTCTTCACATTGTTAATTCGTTTAGACTTTGTAAGCGGCTTTTGATTGTATGCTAGATGGAGAATCAAATCAAATGGATCCATATCTTTGATATGTTCATTTTTCATAATTTGCTTGTAGAAAATGCCATGCTCTTCCATTTCATCAAGCAATTTTTGTTTATCATCTGCCGCATTCCAATCAGCTAAGAATTTATCCAAAGTGGCATATTTGCCTAAAATATTTTTCTTAGTGTAATCAGTCAATGAAGTAGTAATTAATCTACCATTTTCATCTAAATATTGTGTTTGATCATTAATTACTTTAACTTCCGGCTTTGTAACCTCATATTTTGGCTTCGGTGGTTCTGATACACCGCCTGAACCACCATGGCTACCACCTGAGCCTGAACCTGAGCCACCATCAATAATTTCAATTGGTTCGCCATCAAATTCTGGATCTGCAAATAATCTTGATACACCACGAAAATCAATAATAGTGAAGAAATATTTACCATGATCGGTTTCAAGTCTAGTACCACGACCAATAACTTGCTTAAATTCAGTCATTGAATTGATATTAGAATCCAAAACAATAATCTTACACATCTTAACGTTAACACCAGTAGTTAACAGCTTAGAGGTCGTTACTATTGTTGGATATTTACTTGATACATCTTCAAAATTATCAAGTTGGCCTTTACCTTCCTTATCATCACCCGTGATTCTCATTACATAGCGATGATCTTGAGCTACTAAGTCACTATTTTCATTTACAAATGCTTGACGCATTCGTTCTGCATGTTCAATATCTTCACAAAAGACAATTGTCTTATCAAAACGACAATTATTCTTCTTAAGATACTCACTAACATAATGTGCAACAGCTTTAGTACGATCATCAATTATTAAAGTTTTGTCAAAGTCTCTTGAAGTATACAATCTATCTTCAATTACCTGACCATGCTTATCGACTTGTCCCTTAGCTGGTCTAAAGCCATTGACATCAACATCAAAATTAACTCTAATGACTTTGTATGGAGCCAAGAAGCCATCTTCAATTCCTTGTTTAAGAGTATAAGTGTATATTGGCTCGCCAAAATAAGCAATATTAGATGAACCTTCTTTAGTATTCGGCGTTGCCGTCATTCCTAAATGAGTAACACCTGGTCCGTCAAAGTAATCTAGAATCTTTCTCCATTGACTATCAGCTTTGGCAGAACCACGATGGGCTTCATCAATAATAATCATATCGAAGAAGTCTCGCTTTAATTGTCTGAAAGGTTCTTTTCCTTGAGCTTGTTCTTCTTCACTACCGACAAGTTGTTGATACAAGGCAAAATGAATTGGGTAAGAACTATCTAATTTACCTTTCTGGACTTTAGTAGTTAACTTTTGCAGAGGACTAAAGTCATTCTGCATTGGCTGATCCACTAAGATATTTCGATCTGCCAAATATAGAATATGTTTCTTAATGCCTGCTTTAAGTAATCGATAAACAATTTGAAAGGCTGTATAGGTCTTACCTGTACCAGTTGCCATAAGTAATAAAATTCTTGGGCGACCATTAGCAATACTTTCAACAACACGATTAATAGCAACTCTTTGGTAATAACGTGGTGGGTATGTTTCTCTACTTGAATAATATGGTTGAACCATTGCATTAATTTGTTCAGGTGTAAGTTTCTGCTCTTCTTTAAAGCGTGTCCATAACTCTTCTTTAGTAGGAAATTCATCTAATGATATATCTCTTTCTTTACCCGTAATCATGTCATGCTCTACAAAAGCATCCCCATTAGATGAATAAGCAAATGGAACTTTCAAATCATCTGCGTATCTCATACCCTGCTGCAAACCTGCTCCTGGTAAGGCATGATTTTTTCTATCTTTAGCTTCAATAACCGCTAATGGATAATTAGGACGATAAAAAAGTAAATAGTCTACTTTCCTCCCTTTTTTTCGCTCCACTACATCATTAACAACGTTAATCCTACCAGCAGTATAGTAATATTCCATTAATTTATCTGATTTCTTCCATCCTGCTTTTTCAATAGCCGGAGTAATATATCTTTCTTTTATGTCCTCTTCTGTAAGATTCATTTTATCTTCTAGAGGATTCATCTTATTATTAGATACCATAATAGTCACCCATTTCTGCATATACGTGTCTTCTTTATTATATATGAAGCTAAATCAAAAAGGAGACTGTGTGATTTAATTTTCCAATCTCTCATACTTTATTAGACCTATAATATAGATGTTTTGAAAGCTATTTAGTGATATAGAGAGGATTTAGTTTTGAAGAACAAAAGAATTATTGTACTTTTAATTATGATTTTGGGATTCGCAGGTATTTTTACAGCCACCAATTCCAATAAAGTTCAAGCAAGCTATTTAAGTGGAAACAATTACGCTTCATTGGCTACTCGTCATGTAGTAGTTACTAGGACTATGCCTGTTTACAGATGTAAAACTGGACATTGCGAAGCCGAAAACAGATTTTATCATGCAGGTCATGCCCACAAAGGTACCAAGATTTATATTTCCAGATGGCTTATGAGTACAGGTGGTGTTTGGGTAATCAAAGGTGGCAAATATTATCATAATCATCGAACATTTTTCGTAGTACCTGGCTCAAGAGCTAATTGGTATCAAAGAATTTAAATTTAACAACTGAACAACATAAAAAATAGCACTCAATCGAGTGCTATTTTTTCCTATTATAAAGCAGCCTTTTCTTTGCGTTCGCGGTATGAGTAGTATACCCAAGCCACAACACCAAATGCTACAGGACCAATGGCTGTCCAGAATGATGTTTGGTAGTCGCCTGTAAAGAGTGGTTCGATACAAGTGAAGATAATACCAATTGCAACAACGAGCCAAACAACAATAGTTGTTGCCCAGACCTTCTTTTTGCCTTCAATAAAGACAAATGGACGATCCAAATTCTTCTTTGCCTTAAAGAATGGATATGCCGCAATCAAGAACAAGTATGGCGCAGATGAAGATACGTTCATCATGTCCATCAAGATTGTGTAGAACTGGCTAGCAGCATTACCACCAAATGAGATGAACAAGATAATTACACTAACGATAATTGCTTGTACCCACATTGAACGTTCAGGCATCCCGTGCTTGTTAAGTTCAACTAGCTTTTTAGGCAAAAGTCGAGGATCACAACCTTCAATAAATGACTTGATTGGTGAGTAAACCATCAAAAAGGCAGCAGCGATACCTGACAATACGTCGGCAATTCCGGCAAAGTGTGAGAATGCAGAACCAATGGCAAGTGATGCTGATTCTGACAAGCCTAAGCTGTGGCCAGTAACTACACCCAAGTTATTGATCAAGATATATTCTACGTTCGCAAGGTCAACGCCCTTAACACCTAAGTCCTTGTTCCAATTAACAGCCACACCACACATGAAGATGTTAACTACATAAAGTGCAGTCATCATTACCATGGCAATAATCAAGGCCTTTGGATAAGTCTTTTCTGGCTTATCAACTGAGTCAATAACACCTGATGTTGTTTCAAGACCACCATAAGCAAACAATGCATAAACGATGAATGAAACAACCGCAATTGGTGACTGGAATGATGGGTTTGGTGAGTGAACCAAGTTTTGTGCAGTTACAGGCTCAGCAAGTTGACCATGATTCAAAATAAACACGAATAATGATACTGCTGTAAAGCCAATGGCAATTGCCAAAGTAAAGATCCCACCAATATTGTTGATGGCCTTTATTTTATCAATTCCCTTAGCAGCACAGAAAGTTACGATTGCTAAGAAGATAACTTCCAAAATTCCTAGCAGTTGTGTTGAACTTAATCCACCTAAATGCCAGCTTTGGGTTGTATCGTGGCCGAACACGGCAGTTGAGACTGATACCAAGAAGAACTGAGTAGATGATACCAACCAAATAACCCAAGCGGACAACCAAATAAAGGTTCCGATAAACGCTACTTTTTCATTAGTTGATCCTTCAAGCCATGAGAAGATCCCACCTTTTATTCCTTTAAATGATGCACCGTATTCCGCAAAGATCAATGCAGATGGCAAGAAGAATAAAATAGCAGTCACAATATACCAGATAATACTTGCATAGCCCATCTGGTAAAAGGCTGTCAATGAATTACTAAATCCAAAAATAGAAGAGAAAATCATCAAAACTAAGCTGTTAAGCTTAATCTTGACGTGATTATCTTTCTTCTCCATAAAAAACTAAACAACTCCTTTTTTAAAACAAACATTACTTATTTATGAACCTTTAATAAAATTTTTTCAAAAAAGAACCAAGCCACGATGGCTTGATTCTGAAATTATCTATTTAATTCTTTGTCTCAACAATTCAGGCCGTTGTGCAAGTTCTGCATACAAGTGATTGCCGTTCACGCAAATACCTTCAAATTCACGACCAGTGTGGAAATGACCTTCACTTAATACGTGTCCGTTTCTTTTCAGTTTAAACAAATAATCGTTAAATGCTAAATAGATTTGCTTTCTCTTCTTATCATATGCCATGCCTTGAACTGGAGAGTTATTAAACATGAAGTCGCCTCGAGTTGCCCCAATTTCTTTAGGAACAAAGCTATCACCATTGCGAGTAACCTCCCAGTATTCAAAGCGATGATCAGTTGAACTATGATATACCGCAATAAATTTGTGATCACTTATAAATGCGGCATTATGAATATAACGGCCATCATTTGCTCCGCGGTTCCAAATCTTAAATGTCCAAATGCGCTTAATGCGTAAGTTCTTCTTGCTAATCTGCATCAATTCTTCTGAACTTGGATCATTTTTTAACAAGTGATCATTAGCAATGACATACAAATATTTCTTAGTAGCACCAAAGGCTTGTCCATGACCTGTCTTAATGTATGGGCTAATCTTGATGTGAGAAGCTAATCTTGTAAATTTATTCCAAGATAGCCATGGCAACTTTTGCAAAATATAGCGATTAGGAATATGGCTAAACTTGTAAGCTACAATATGTGAACGCGTGCGACATGGTTCACTATACATAGTGGTATACATCGTGCCTTTTGAAACGGTCATTCCTTCTGGAACAGGCCCAACCAATCCACTTGGCGTACCACTCTGACTCAATGATGCTGGTTGATAGAAGTAAGTCTTCAATTTAAATGGACCACTCTTTAAAGTGTGCGGCTTAGTTTCTGGTGCAAAGCTCTTGCCCCAGTGGCCTGAAGTCTTAAAGTGCTTAAACCAGCTAGTTGCACCGCCAGCACCTGGTTGTGGTGTCACATCTGCCTTAGCGATACCTTCTTGATCATCGCTTCTTACTTCGACAGTTGCATGTGCCTTAGCCTTGCCGTGAGAATAAGTTACTTCAAACTGGCCAGCTTCATTAGTTGGAATAACACCAGTTGAAACTTTTACTTCACTAGGCTTAATTACAGTTCCGGCTTTATTGGTTGCAAAGTTAATTGCATCCCTAGGATCAAAATTATAGTTTGGATTCTTCACCAAGCTAATATCGCGAGCAACAGAGATTTTCTTTCTCAAAAATGCTCGCTGATCAACCCAGCCGGCTCTATGACCATCAATCCAAACGTAATTGTACTTGCGTTTACCAATTTTTCTTTCAGCACTGGCTTGAAAGTTGCCATATCTAAATGTTCTAGTTGAACCAATCCAACCTGAAAGACCTGCTTTTGTTAAACGCTGATAGATTCCGTAATTACGACCACTAATCATTTTTGTTTGAAAAGGACTGAGTTCCTTAGCCAAAACAGATTGTGGCTTAATCACAAACAGCATTAACAAGCATGCCAAAATAAAAGAAATACTCCATTTCTTTCTCATATCTTTTCTACTACTCCCCTATTTTCATTCAATAACACGATTAACATTGTAGTTCTTTATATTAATTTGTGCTAGGCATGAAAGCGGTAGCATTAAAAGATTTTTGTAAATATATTGTCTGCATAAGAAGCACTTAATAATGCTATTAATTCTTAAAAATAGACAAAAAAAGAACGCTACAAGATGTAGCGTCCCAGATTGAAAAATTACTTTTCAACGATTAAGTTCTTAAGATCGTCTGATAAGTTAAGTGGTGAATACTTAGCACTAACAATCTTCATAGCTGATTGCTTAACGTATCTCTTCTTGCCAATGTAAACATACTTAGTTTTACCATTAGTAACGATCATTGAAGACTTGTATTTCTTACCATACTTAATCTTCTTCTTGCTTGCAGCAAAAGTAATCTTCTTTGACTTCTTGCTCTTCTTGTAAGCGTAGTAAATCTTTGCACCCTTCTTTGACTTAGGGGTTACAGTAATGTATTGCAAAGTTCTGTTCTTATAAGCATCTTGAATAGCCTTAGCATCGTTTGTTGCTTGTGTAATAAAGGCTGATTCAGTTGGTACAGTAGAAGCAGTGGTTACATCAGTTGATGGAATAAAGACAAAGCTGTCTTGACCATTAATTGTTCTGTTTTCGATGTAGTACAAAGTTACAGTGTTGTCGCCTTGTTTAGCTTCAGTTGACCATAACACGTTAATGGTTTGACCTTGAGTATAATTTGAATCAATAGTAGTTGGGTTTTGACCCTTAGCAACAGCAACTAACTTAGGATTGTTGCTCTTAACAGTAGCAGCAACAGTTCTACGCTTTACGCTGATAGTTGCAGTATTGCTGTCTGAAGATTGAGTTGTTGCAGCATGAACTGGTTCGCTCATTGCCATTCCAGTACCAGCAAGACCTGCTGAAAGCATTACAGCAGCTGCTAACGAAGTAAATAATTTTTTAGTTTTCATTATATAAAATCTCCTAAAAACATAACTCTTATGATTCAATTATAACATTTTTTAAGTTCTTCTACGTGTTACTTACCTGCAAATAGCTGCCCAATTGTAGCCATATCATCTGCCGCAATTGTGAAGCCAGTTTGAGGATTATCAACGATATCTTCTACCTGAACGATTGGCACAATTTTCTTTTGAGCAAAATAACGTAAAACAAGTTCAAGTGTACTTGTACCGTAGTGACTAGCGATTTCAACTAATGCATCGATATCACCAGTAGCTAAGACTTCCACTTGTATATTGTTTTTACGAGCTAAATCAATCAAAGCTGGATTTTCATAATCCATTTGAATTACGCTAGGCTTGATTTTAGCTGATTTCAAAATAGCAGACAAAGTATCATTATCTGCATTAGCAACACCAATATTTTTGAGCCAGCCTTGAATCTTAACTTGTTCAAGTTCTTTCCAAAGTTGGCTGTTGCGTTCAGCATCATCACTCAAACAAAGCATAGCCAGGTCAGCATGTTTAGCCACTAAAGCTTTTCTGATTTCTTTAAGATTATTACGCATCTCTTCGCGAGTGGTAATTTTCTCAGAAACTTGAATTTCTACATAAGTTTGTGGGCTTAAATTTTCAAAATCAATTTGGTCATTTGCAAGGCAATTAAGCAAGCGATAACCTGCTTTGGTTGCTTTTGTGGCACCTTCATCATCTGAAATAGCCACACCAACTTTTGGCATTAAGCTACCATCATTTAATACAACTGCTTCGTCTAATAATGACATTAAGCAAACACTCCTTAAGCTAATTCTACATAAATTTTGATAGCTTCTTTGATTGTTTGATAAACAGTGGAAACATGCAATACGTGGGATAAGAACTTCTCTTTCTCCAGTTTTGTCATGTCTGAATCAAAGAAGACTTCTATTTTCATTTCAGTTACCACAGATTTCCCATGGCCTAAATTTTCAGTTTTAGCATAATTTTCTACATGAAAATTCTTAACATCTAATCCATGTGCCTTAGTAATCATCCCCGCTGACATTACAATACAGGAATTGACACTGCCACATAGATATTCGACAGGGTTTGGACCCTTATCATGCTCTTCGCTATTATCATCACAAATAAAAACGTGATCGCGAACTTGATTTGCAATTTGCCATTCTTCGTCTTTAAGCTTGGACTTTACTAAATATTCACTCATAATGATCCCTTCTTTTTTAATTAATGGTGATCAATTGCTCCGTTTAACCGTTTGCGCCAGATAAAGTAAACTACCAGCATAAATGGAATTAACACTAACTCTACTAAATAGAACCACTTAATTGGCAAAACACTATCAATTACTCCACCTAGCATTGGGCCAAAGGCCATCGCAATATCGAGGCCTAAATAAAATGTTGAACTAGCTAATCCTTGCTCTTCAATTGGTGCAAGTAAAAGCGCAGTTGATTGTAAAACTGAATAAATAATGCCGTAGCCCATTGCCATGCCAGCAGCTGCTAGTGCCATTTGCCAATTATTGTTCATGATAGCGAGTAAAACAATGTAAGCAGCAGTTGATACTAAGCTAATCCAGAACCAAACGCCGAATCTAACTGTATCAAAGTAGCGCTTCAAGCCAATTCTGATTACTAATAAAACTGCCGCATAGATCAAGAAATATAATCCAACGGCAACAGATAAATGCTTTTGTTCAACATAAGTAACGATATCAGCCTGCGTAATAAAGTAAGGAATTGCGAAAAGCGTTGTTAAAATCGCTACTGGCAAAACATTCATCTGAATAATCTTGAAATGCTTTTTAGTATTCTTTTTATCTCTAACAATTGGCTTAACATGATTGCCCACAAATTGAATAGAAACAACCATTAACAAAGCTGAAACAGCGGAGGCGATTAAGCTCTCGCGGTAACCAATTTTTTGATAAATATTAATTGATAATGCTGGTGCTAAAGCCATAGCCAAGGCATTCATCAAGCCGTAAAAGCCCATTGCCTCACCAACATGTTGCCGCGGAACCAAAAATGCTAGCCAAGTGGTCATGCAAACGGTACATAAAACGTAGCCTGTACCATTGATTAGTCTGAATAATAATAGCCAAGCACTTGATGGCGTAAAGATATATCCTAATACACCTATCAAAATCAAGATACCGCCAATAAATGAAAGACGATATTTTGAAAACTTGTCTGTCAAATTGCCGGCAACAGGACGCAAAAACATTGCGGCAACACTCATAATGCCGACGATTACTCCGGCAAAGGTGCTGCTTGCCCCTAAGTTCTTTGCGTAGCCATTAATCAACGGATTAACAAACATCGTACTAAACATAAAGAAGAAAGATGCTGCCATTACAAGTACAACATCTTTGGTATAAATAGACTTTCTTTTTGCCAAATTAATTCCCCATTTCTTTGGCTTAATTATACAACTATCACAAAAATCTATTTAGCAATTTTCAATACTACAGTAAAAACGATGTCTTCGCCTTTATGACTGACGCTGATTCTACCGCGAAAAGCTTCTACTAGTTCACGTGCCATGGATAAACCAATACCAAAGCCACCTTTCTTAGAATTATGGGATTCATCTTCACGATAAAAGCGGTCAAAGAAGTGACTATAATCTACATTTTTTCCTTCTTTAAATGTATTGCTTACTCGTAAAATTGCATTCTTACTTAAAGTACTCTTACTTAAACTTACTTTAATTTTGCCATCAGGATCACAATATTTTCTGGCATTATCTAGCAGAATATTTACCACTTCTGACAAAGAATGCTTTTCTGCAATCACATTAATCCCTTCGCGAACTGACACTTGATAGGTAAAATTGTTCTTTTTCATCACTGACTTGAAGTCTTGAGTCGTATCTTCAACTATTTGAGAAAAATTGACTTTACTTAAAGTAATTTCACCTGTTTCACCAGCTCGTGCTAGAGAAATTAAACGATCAATTAATTTAGTTAGTTTAGCAACTTGTTCTTTCGTGCTTTCGTTCCACTCAGAGCTATCTCCTAGCATTTCTTCCATTTCAGTATTTGCGGAAATAACTGCTAGTGGAGTCTTCAATTCATGGCCCGCATTAGTAATAAATTCTTGCTGCTTACGATAAGTATCAACAATTGGCTTAATCGCTTTACCTGAAACCAAGATCAAAACTAGGGCAAATATAATTAAGGCACCTATGCCAAGGACAATTGACACTCTAAATAGTAGCCAGAAACGATTAAAAATTAAGGTTTCATTTAAAAAGACTACCATCGTTTGGCCAGTTGAGTTTTTGGCAACTCGATAAGCATATTGATTTTGCCCAACTTCAACTGTGCCTGAATCTTGATGCATAGCTAAAGCCTGCCGTGTGATATTTTTGATTTGAGTATTCTTAATTTTGTAAACATTATTATCATTAATGACATTTACGCGGTGACTAGGATCCACTGTAACTGCGAAGTAGCGATATTGATAGACCGCTTCAGGATTATATGATCCACCAAAGAAGTTACGGTTAATTGGATCATGTTGATTACCAAATGCTGGTTGCGCATTTCTAGGTGATAAACGTCCCTCATTTTTTACAAGTGCAGTCAAAACTCGATTAACTTCATTTTGGCTTTGAATCCGCGTAACACCTACCAGTCCGCCTAAGGTAATCATTAACACCATTAATAAAGCGGCAACTGAAGTAGCGATGAATTTCCAGCGAAATTTTTGAATCACTTTACCTCACCTACTTAACTAACATATACGAACCACCTTTTTGTCCTTCAATTTGAACACTGCTTCGAATTGATTGTAATTTTTGACGTAAATAAGAAACATAGATCCAAACCACGTCAGGAGTAGCATCTTCATCGTTTTTCCAGACATGGTTCAGAATTTCTTCGGTTGATAATTCTTTGCCCTCATTTAATAAGAAATAGTTCATTAATTGCGTTTCTTGACCACTTAATTGGATTGAGTTGTGGCTGACTAATTGTTGTTTTTCGACATTAAGAGTTACATCCCCTTCAGTTAATTCATTAGGAGTGTAGTCATCTTCACGTCTTTCTTTTGAACGCAGACGTGCCAATAATTCTTTTAATGAAAATGGCTTAGTAATATAGTCATCGGCACCATTATCAAGACCGGTTACTTTGTCATCTACTTCAGCTTTAGCAGTTAGCATCAAGACATAAGTCTTGTCGCCACTTTCTCTGATCTTTTTAAGTGCAGTAATTCCGTCCATAACTGGCATCATGATGTCCAAAATAATTACATCATAGGAATTCTTCTTGGCATGTTCAACCGCCTTCAAGCCATTATCAACAGGATCAACTTCATAACCTGACTTTTCCATTGCGACTGTCAATACACGTAATAGCTGGGGTTCATCTTCTGCTACTAAAATCTTCATTAATTAATCATCCTCTTCCCTTATTAACTGACGAATCGTTTGCATGCTTACATCACAAGAAGCAAGTTCATCAGCCACTCGTTTCAATTCTCGTCCGATCATTTCTGGATTCTTGATCTTGTGTTTATATTTCATTTCATGTTCAAGACTAGCCCAAGTATCCATGGCAATAGTTCTAAGTTGTACTTCGACAAAATAATGACCAGGAATGTTGCCGTCAACATCTTCATCATCTACGGTAATTTCTAAGATCATGTGGTAAGAACGATAGCCGTTAGGCTTGGCATTAGTAATGTAGTCTTTTTCTTTATAAACGCTTATGTCATCCCAACTTTTAATGTAATCAATGCAAGTATAAATATCATCGATAAAGTTGCAGACAACACGCAAGCCAATACTGTCACGATTTTCGCGCAGTGCCGAATGCGGCGTTAATGGCAAATTCTTTCGTTTGCATTTATCTTCCATGCTGGCTTCACTCTTAACTCGTCCGCGCAGGTGTTCATACAAACGCTCATGATGAACTTTCTCATAGTTCTTGTTTAATTCATCAAAACGATCAAGTAACTGATTAAGTATTTTATTCAGTGTGGGGGCGTATTTTCCGTAAATATTCAACATTAGTCCCTTCTTTCGTTTAAAGCCATTATAACAATGAATTTTGATTTTTCTTTGAACGTAACAGAAACATTATGAAAATTATAACTTGCTATAAAAATGTTTAAAGATTGCAAAAAAAGCACTCATTATGAAAATGAAGTGAGACCCAAAAGTTAGACACTTTTGGGTCTTTTATTATGACTAAATTTAATAAAGAACAA
>NZ_CABUIW010000006.1 GCF_902491705.1 uncultured Lactobacillus sp.
GCTCAAGCTATAGAGGAATATATCAAATACTATAACGAAGAAAGGATAAAGAGCAGATTAAAAGGCTTAACTCCGAAAGAATATCGGAATCAAGCCTCTATTAATCCTATGTTTTAAAATGTCTACTTTTTAGGTCCCACTTCATCACGATGTAGAATACTTTTTTAATTAGAATAATTTGAATCTGTATTTAACTCACTTTTATCATCGTCAAAAAAGGTAACTAAATCATCATAATCAGGGTAGGGTTCTGGATAAACTTCTAAGTAATCGTGAATATTACGACAATATTCGCGATTTTTTTCATTTTGACTGCGCCGGTATATCTTCTCTAGACTGTTTCGAGTCACAGGGTAAAGATAGTTTTCTTCCGCAAATCCTACGGCATTAGATTGCACATCGTTAAATATATATGACGTGCCAAATTGATCAATTAAATTAATTAAAACATCGATTCTTTGTACTTCTTGATCTACATTATGACTTTTAGGCAACAATAATAAAGATACGCCAGTGATATCCATTTCATATTGATCCCAGAACTTTTGATATAGATCATTAAAATCCATATCTTCTTGAGATAATAACCATTGACGGTATATTCTTAGAATTCTAATTGTTTTTTGTACATCGAAAATATAAAAATTACTATAGCAAAACTGCTGAGTCTTTTTAGTAATGCCCGAAAATAGTTCTCTGTAGCAATCCAAATCTTCAGCAGTTAATCTTTCAAATTGCTGAGTCATTTTAATTACTCCTATTCTATTCGTGTTTCATTTACATTATCGTATTATTCCATAAGCAAATATGTTAATACTGCACTACTTACAACCATATTATAATGTGATTTCAGGATTTGTTAATAATAAAATGCTTGTTATTTTCGTTACAAATTGTTAGGTTAAAGCTATATATCAATATGAGGAGTTTTCAAGATGGCACAGTGGTCTAAACTATTTCCTCAGCGAATTCTTGATCGCGGAGAAATTTATTTTGAAAATGAAACGATACAAAGTGTTCAGCTGGCAACTGATAGAGAGCACTTTACTGCAAAAGTCCAAGGCGGAATTGGGCAATATTATAATGTTTCCGGTCGTTTACGCTTAGATGGTCGGGCATCGGAACTAAAATGCGATTGTCCATGGGCTAAGAAAGGTCATCGCTGCAAACATCAAGTGGCAGTACTAATGGCTGTAGAAAAAGAGCAAGAACATACCGAATCAACTAGAAAAGGTACTGAAATCAACTTTAAAGATTTAATCTCAGATCAACTTAAAGAAGCCATTCTTCAAGCTAATCCTGCTGTAGATCCTTTTGAAATTATTGGACCAAGGTCTTTTAGTCAAGATGCTTATGATCGTGCATTAGAGTTAACTGATAGTTTTCATGAAATCAATTTTCGTAAGCTTGACGATAAAATGCGGGCATATGCATATATCTGGAATTTTGAAGACGAAAATGGTAAATGGCAGAATCTATCTATTAAATTTACACGCTGGCAAATTTTAACCATTGATTTTGAAGATAATGCATCAGACTCTGCTACTATTTTTGCTTTACTTAATTTTTTAAAGAAGTACATCCAAGATGATCCTTTTGATGTAACTAATCAGGCAGCTAATCAATTACTGGATTTATATTCAAAAGACACTGCTAAAACTGAAAGCGCAATTGTTCTAAGAGCACAGATTGATGATTATGGTAGAATGCCTCGACTCAGTTTTAAATTAGGCGTAGAGAAACATCTTTATCAACTAAACGATTTGACTGCGCTAATCGATGCAGTTCACCAGCAAAAGCCAGTAAAATTAGGTAAATTCTTTAACCAGACAATTGATCCTAATCAGATGACTCAAGATAGTAAAAAGTGGCTTGAGTTTATTGCAAAAATTATTGATGCACGAAATTTAAGTGTTTACTACGGTGGATCTAGTCATTTTGATTCAATCGAAATTGAAAATTCAATTGCCGATGAACTAAATGATCTGATCTACAATGGTACAAAGCTTTATTCTGGAACTCATTTAGTAGGATATACTTCTGACAAGTTAGATTTAAATATTGATATAACCGACGATAATGGTGGAGCAATTGTCACAATTGAAGATTTTCCTGCCGGAACCATAATAACCGGTAGAAATAGTTATTATGGTTATTACAATGGCGTCTGGATCAAATATACAGGTTTATCACCCAGTTATTTGCAAAAATTAAAACTTCATCCGGGAGATGAATTGCGTTTTAGCAAGAAGACTGTTTTGCAATTTGCTCGTAAAGTTTTGCCTACACTAGAACAGGCTGATCATATTTCGATAACAGGAGCACAAGAGTTAAAAGATAAACTACCACCTAAAGCTAGATTTGTTTTTAAAATAGACTATTTAGCTGGCAAAATTCGCTGCAATGCTTCTGTATTATATGGGGATGCTGAATATCCATTAAATGATGACTATACTTCAGTGCAGCGAGAAGCCGATCTTGAAGAATCTGTTCAAGAGAAGTTAAAGCAATACTTTCCTGATTTTGATAAGGGACAGTATCTACTTCCTAACGAAGACGCAGATGCAGTTGCTGACTTTTTAGATAATGGTCTAGCTAAATTAAAAGAGCTTGGTGAAGTTCAGATTACTGCCAATTTCAGATCACTACTAAAAGGCATTAAAATTAATACTCAAATCGGTGTAAGCGTCAATTTAACTGATGAACTGCTTAATATAGATCTGACTAGTCAAAAATTAAGCTGGGAAGAAATCCAGACAGCTTTAAAGGCCTATCAAGAAAAGAAACGCTATTTTGTTTTACAAAATGGCATGTTAGAGCAAACCGAACAACCTACAATCGAGCAGCTTGCTCAAGTTATGCATGATCTAAATATCAAATTTACTGATTTTATTCATGGGAAGTTGCAAATGCCTGCATATAGGGCATTTTACTTTGCTAAGAAGATGCAGAGTATGAAAGCTTTGCACTTCTCAACGAATAAAACCTTCAATAGATTGATTAGTGATTTATCTAATAATGAAATAAAGAGGGATGCAATACCTAAGAGCTTAGTGAATACTTTGCGACCATATCAAAAAGAAGGTTTTAACTGGCTTAGTACTATCATTAATTATAATTTTGGCGGACTCTTAGCAGATGAAATGGGTCTAGGAAAAACGCTACAAGTTATCACTTTGCTTTTAGCTAGAAAAGAACAAAATAAGAGTAAACAGCCTAGCTTAATTATTGCCCCTGCTTCTGTGATTTATAATTGGCAAGCCGAAATTAAGAGGTTTGCTCCCCAACTAGTTGTTGGTGTATTAGGTGGCAATAAAGCTGAACGTCAAAACATGTTATTGCACCAAAGTGATTATGATGTGCTTATTACTTCTTATCAATCACTTAATCATGATCTTGAGAACTACAACAACCTGACTTTTGATGTGCAAGTTCTGGATGAAGCACAAAACATTAAAAATCATCAGTCAATTACAGCCCAAACTGTTAAAGTAATTAAAGCACACCATAGATTAGCTTTAACAGGTACACCGATTGAAAATAAACTAAGTGAATTATGGAGCATCTTTGACTATTTAATGCCAGGCTTTTTAGGTTCTTATGTTGATTTCAAAAAGAAATTCGAACTGCCAATCGTTAAAAAAGAAGACAAAGATATGGAAGCTATCTTAAGTGAGACAGTAGCTCCTTTTATATTGCGTCGCCTTAAGAAGGATGTTTTACAAGACCTGCCTGAGAAAGATGAAGAAGTAGTCTATGTAAAAATGAGTAAAAAGCAGACTGAATTGTATCAGCTGCAGATGGAAAAGATTATTGCTCAGTTAAACGGACAAGACGATAATGATTTCAAGAAATCTCGTTTTCAAATTCTAGCGCAGATTACCAAGCTTAGAGAAATATGTTGTGATCCGCATCTGCTATATGATAATTATCACGGTAGATCCACTAAATTAATTTCAACTATCAATCTAATAAAAAACAATATAGAAAATGGACACAAGATTTTATTGTTCTCTCAATTTACTACCATGCTATCTATTTTGCGTGAAAAACTAACTAAATTGAGCATCCCTATTTTTATGCTTACTGGAGCTACACCAAAAGAGCAAAGACAAAACGATATTCAAAAATTCAATTCACTCAAAAAGCCGGGTATCTTCTTAATTTCTCTTAAAGCTGGAGGAACAGGAATTAATCTAACCAGTGCTGATATAGTAATTCACTATGATCCATGGTGGAATTTAGCGGCAGAGAATCAAGCAACCGACCGAGCACACCGAATTGGGCAAAAACACTCTGTAAAAATTTATAAGATGGTCTCACAAGATACGATAGAAGAACGTATTATTAAGCTTCAGCAAAAGAAGGCAGAATTAGCTCAAGCTATATTAAGTAATAAAGATATGTCAAATACTGCTATGAGAAGAGAAGATCTACTTAAATTACTGAAGTAGCTTATAGTTATATCTTTATTAAATTATATTTTTGTCCTTGCGAACTATTGTTTGCATGAGTATAATAATTTATGTAACAAAAAAGCCAACAAGTTAAATACTTGCTGGTTTTATATTTTAGTTATTAGTTTATTTAGCATGTTTCTTTTTATACCAGTAATATAGACCAAACGGTACCATGTTTTCTTGGTGATGTTCGATTCGTACAATATTACTTCTATGGCTCCAGTAGATTAAGACTACGAGCAATCCACTGATAATGCTTAAGGCAAGATCGTGGAAGAAGAATGAAGCAATAAAGATTAGAACCACTGAGATTAAACTAGTTAATGAAACCATACTTGTGATAAACAAGATAGGGAAGAAGATCACTGCACAGATTAAAAAGAAATGTACATTGTATCCTAATAGAAAACCTGCTGTTGTTGCAACAGCTTTGCCTCCCTTGAATTTTAAGAATACAGGGAAAGCATGGCCAATGATTGCAGCTAAGCCAAAGAGAAGACAAAGATAATGTGGCCCTAAATTAAAGATGACAGGAATTAATGTAGCTAGTGTTCCCTTGAAGAAATCAACTAAGAATACAACTATACCTGCTACAGGTCCTAGAACTCTAAATGTATTTGTAGTTCCTATGTTTCCTGAACCATATTTTCTGATGTCCTTATGGAAAAAGGTTTTTCCTACTAACACACCTGTCGGAAACGATCCGAGCAAATATGCTAAAATAAACAACGATGCAAATTTTAATGCAAACATATTTAACAACTCCTATTGAATCTATCGCTATTTTAGCAAAGATTATCCTTTAAATATATGGTGGTTGCTGAATTTATGAACAAGTGGAGGAATTTTAGTGGCAAAAGCTAATACTTATGATGATTCTTCAATTCAAATATTGCATGGCCTAGAAGCTGTTCGTAAAAGACCAGGTATGTATATTGGTTCAACAGATATACACGGTTTAAATCAATTGGTTTATGAAATCGTTGATAACTCAGTTGATGAAGCTATGGCCGGCTTTGGTAAAGAAATTGATGTAACAATCCATAAAGATAATAGTGTAACTGTAAGAGACTTTGGACGTGGTATGCCTACGGGGATGCATAAGTCTGGTAAGCCAACAATCGAAGTTATTTTGACTGTGCTTCACGCTGGTGGTAAGTTTACCGAACAAAACTATAAGACATCTGGTGGACTTCACGGTGTAGGTTCATCAGTTGTTAATGCTCTTTCAAGTTATATGAAAGTAAGAGTAGTTCGTGATGGCAAAGCTTACGAAGAAGAATTTAAAAATGGTGGTCATCCAGTAGGTACACTTAAGTGTGTTGGTAAAACCAAGGATAAAACAGGTACAACTATTACTTTTAAACCTGATGAAACTATTTTTTCAACTACTAAGTATAAGTACGAGACTATTCAAGAAAGAATTCGTGAATCTGCATTTTTACTTAAAGGTGTTAAATTTGTTTTAACAGATGAACGTGAACCTGAACATCATGATGTTTTTCAATATGATGATGGAATTAAGTCATTTGTTTCATACCTTAATGAAGGTAAGGGAACAATTAGTGATGTTTTCTATTTTGAAGGAAAACAAGATGGCATGGAAATTGAATTTTCTGGTCAATACAGTGATGGATATTCAGAAAATCTAGTTTCATTTGTTAACAATGTACGTACTGCAGATGGTGGTACTCATGAATCTGGTGCTCGTAGTGGATTTACCCGTGCATTTAATGATTATGCTAAAAAGCAAGGTTTACTTGGTAAAAAAGATAAGAATATAGATGGATCCGATTATCGTGAAGGATTAAGTGCTGTTTTATCAGTAAAGATTCCAGAAGAATTGCTTGAATTTGAGGGACAAACTAAAGGTAAACTTGGTACGCCTCAAGCTCGTTCTGCTGTTGATTCTCTTGTATATGAGAAGATGTCTTACTATCTCATGGAAAATGGTGAACTAGCCCAAGAGTTGGTTAAAAAGGCTCAACGAGCTAGGGATGCACGTGAAGCTGCTAAAAAAGCTAGAGATGAAAGCAGAAACGGTAAAAAGAGACGAAAGAAAGAAGTTCTTTCAGGTAAGCTTACTCCAGCTCAATCACGCAATCCTAAGAAAAATGAATTGTTCCTAGTAGAAGGGGACTCAGCTGGTGGTTCTGCAAAACAGGGTAGAGATAGACGCTTCCAAGCTATTCTTCCTCTTCGTGGTAAGGTATTAAATACCCAAAAAGCTAAACTGCAAGACATCTTCAAGAACGAAGAAATTAACACAATGATTTATACCATTGGTGCAGGTGTTGGTACAGAATTCAATGTTGATGATTCTAACTACGATAAAGTTATCATCATGACTGACGCCGATGACGATGGTGCTCACATTCAAATCTTGTTATTAACTTTCTTCTATCGCTACATGCGCCCAATGATTGAAAAAGGCAAAGTTTATATTGCATTACCACCTCTTTATCGTCTGCAAAAAGGTCGCGGCAAAAAGACCAAGGTTCAATATGCTTGGACTGATGAAGAATTAGCAGAAGACGAAAAGAAAATGGGTCGTGGATACTCTTTGCAAAGATTTAAAGGACTTGGTGAAATGAACGCCGAACAGCTTTGGCAAACAACTATGAATCCTGAATCTAGAATGTTAATCAGAGTAAAAATTGATGATGCTGCTTTAGCAGAAAGAAGAGTAACCACTCTAATGGGCGATAAAGTTGCTGCAAGAAGAAAATGGATCGAAGAAAACGTCAAATTCAGAATGGGCGAAGACAGCTCAATTCTAGAATCTGAAAATGAATAAAGAAGGTTTTAATTTAATGGCCACAAAAGAACGAATTCGCGAGATGCCACTTGAACAAGTTATGGGTGAGCGTTTCGGAAGATATTCTAAATATATTATTCAAGAGCGTGCATTGCCAGATATTCGCGATGGCTTAAAGCCTGTACAGCGTCGTATTCTATATGCAATGTATCAAGATGGAAATACCTACGATAAGCCATTTAAGAAAGCAGCTAAAGCTGTCGGAAATATCATGGGTAACTTCCACCCACATGGTGACAGTTCTATTTATGGTGCCTTAGTTCACTTATCTCAAGATTGGAAGATGCGTGAACCTTTAGTAGAAATGCACGGTAACAATGGTTCAATGGATGGTGATGGACCTGCCGCAATGCGTTATACCGAATCTCGTTTAAGTAAAATTTCAAATATGCTTTTACAAGATATCGATAAAGATACAGTTAATATGGTTCTCAACTTCGATGATACCGAGTATGAACCAACTGTATTGCCAGCACGCTTTCCTAACTTATTAGTTAATGGTTCAACTGGTATTTCAGCAGGATATGCTACTGAGATTCCACCTCATAATTTAGGTGAAGTCATCGATGCAACAATTTATTTATTAAAACATCCCGATGCTACACTTGAAGATTTAATGAAATACGTTAAGGGGCCAGATTTTCCTACAGGTGCCATTATTATGGGTACTAAGGGAATTAAAGAAGCATATAAGACTGGCCGCGGCCGTATTCAAGTTCGTGCTAAAACAAACATTCAAGAAATTCGTGGACACCGTCAAGAAATCGTAGCTACTGAAATTCCATTTGATGTAAACAAGTCACTTCTTGTAAAGAAGATTGATGAAATTCGCTTAAATAAGGAAATCGATGGTATTGCGGAAGTTCGTGACGAAACTGACCGTCACGGTTTATCAATTGTAATTGAACTAAAAAAAGATGCTGACGCACAAAATATCTTGAATTACTTGTTTAAGAATACTGACTTGCAAGTATCTTATAACTTCAATATGGTTGCTATTGACCATATGACACCAGTTCAAGTCGGGTTAAAGCACATTTTAACTTCATATTTGGAGCATGAAGTCGATATAGTTACCAAGCGTACTAAATTTGATCTAAATAAAGCTGAATCACGTTTAGAAATTATTCAAGGCTTGATTCATGCAATGGATATCTTAGATCAAGTGATTAAGACTATCCGTGCATCTAAAAACAAGGCTGACGCCAAGAAGAATTTAGTAGCAAAATACAAATTCACCGAAAACCAAGCTGAAGCTATCGTTTCTTTACAACTTTATAGATTAACTAACACTGATGTTAATGAGTTGATCGCTGAACAAGATAAGTTAAATAAATTAGCCAAAAAGTATCGTAAGCTTTTATCTGATCGCAAGACTCTTGAAAAAGAAATAATTAAAGAGCTTTCAGCTGTAAAGAAGGAATTCAGTAATCCTCGTCGTACACAAATTTCTGAAGAAAGCGCCAAAGTCGAAATTGATGAAAAAGCATTAGTTGCTGATGAACAAGTAAGAGTATTGATCAGTCGTGATGGTTATCTTAAGCGTTCATCCATTAGATCATACCAATCAACTGATGACGCAGATAATGGCTTACCTGATGGTGACAAAGTAGTTTATGAAAACACATTATCTACATTGTCTAACCTTTATTTGTTTACTAATCGAGGTAACGTAATTTATCGTCCAGTTCATGAATTAGTCGAAGCTAAATGGAAAGAGACAGGTCAGCACTTATCTCAAGAAATAGGCCTAGATAACGATGAAAAGATTATTCGTGTATTTGTTTTAGACAAATTAAGTGCCAATATTAACTTCTTATTGGCTACTAACGATGGCTATATTAAGCAACTGGAACTTGCTAACTTACAACCAACGAGAACTTATAAATCTCGTGCTATGACAGCAATTAAACTAAAGGGCAAAGACAGCTTATTAGTAGGTGTGGACGTTGTTAAGCCAGATGATAAGAAAGAAATCACTCTGTTTACTCACCGTGCTTACGCAATTAGATACGATATAAGCGAAATTCCTACATCAGGTGCTAAAGCTGTTGGTGTTAAGTCAGCTAACCTTAAGGACGATGACTATATCGTAAATTATGTTTTAGTTGACAGTAAGTATCTTGATTTAATGCATGTCGGATTAATCACTCAACGTGGTGCATTTAAGCAATTCCAATTGAAACTAGTTAATAAGGTATCTAGAGCTAAACGTGGTGTTCTAGTATTACGTGAACTAAAGACTAAGCCACACAGAATTGCTGCATTGGTACCATATGCTCAAGATCATGTACTGCATGTTACTACAACTAGTGATCGTCACGTTAAGATTCAAACCAATGAATACCCATTAGGTGATCGTTATTCAAACGGTTCATTTGTTATTGATACAACTACAGATGGAACACCAGTAAGTATTGAATTGGGTCGACCAATTAGTGGGAAGAATTAATTCTTATTCAATAACAATCACTTTTTACTTAAAGATCTATAAATAGTGTTAAGACGTTTGTTTTGACACTATTTATTTTTGGATAGATAATGAAGGTGTTATGGGACACGGCTTATTATGAAATAATATTTTTGAGAAAGAAGATAATTATTATGCCTAAAGCTGATACTATACTTTCGGCCAAGTCCTTGCGTTATTTTTTACAGCTAATTGACACTATGAATTACACCCAAGCTGCTCAAATCTTAGGAATTACTCAACCTGCCTTAACTCAACAAGTTAAGAAATTAGAGCGCGCCATCGGTGCTCCTTTATTTGGACAAATGGGGAAGAAACTATACTTAACTGAAGCAGGTAAGGAAATGGAGTCTGCCGCAGTTGAATTATTAAGTACTATAAATGGTGTCGTAAGCGACATTCAAGAATATACGCAAGCTGATAAGGGTCATATCTCAATTGGAATTTTAGATACTTTACAAGCTGATGTCTTTTACGAATTTCTCCATTTCTTTAACAGAAAATATCCAGACGTTACTTTTACAATTAATTATTATGATAGAAAGGATCTTTGGCACAGACTCGATACTAATTTAATCGACATGGCAATCATGTATTTACCAGATAACACTAAGAGAGAAGAAACTAATTTGCGTCACCAAATTTAACCACAAAGACATTTCTTCTGATAAACTCGTTGTTTTGACTCATAAAACAACTGTAGAAGCCGGTCATACTTATCCAGTATCTCGTTTTCTTAACAGAAAATGGGTTGCATATCCTGACGACTTTTACTTAACACCACTAATGCGTGAATACTTTGGTAAAAAGCACAAACCTGACATCTCTATTAAAGTTGCCTCTACTAGAAAAATGATTGAATTAGCCGAAGCAACAGATTATGATACATATATTACTCAATCCTATTATGACGCCCACAAAAATGAAATTAGTTTAACTCCTGTCTACTTAGAGGGTGAGCATGAATTTCATATTTCATATGTTTACCGTAAAGGAAAGCTAGAAATTCCAAGAATGGAAAATATGCTAAAAGAATTAGAAATTTTCTTGGATAAATGGCTAGGTTCTAGTAGACTAGTAGGAGTAAAGCAAAAATAAAGTTAGAAAAAGAGGCAATTAATCTAATGGAAAAAGAATTCGTTTTCGGACACCAAAATCCAGACACTGATGCTATTGGTACTGCTATTGCATATTCATACTTGCAAAACAAATTAGGTTACAACACTGAAGCAGTTGCTTTGGGTGAACCTAATGACGAAACTGCTTATGCACTTAAGAAGTTCGGTTTCAAGGCTCCACGTGTGATCAAAGAAGCTGCACCAGAAGTTAAGGCAGTTATGTTGGTTGACCACAACGAACCTCAACAAAGTGTTTCAGATATTGACAAAGTTAAGGTAACTCACGTAGTAGATCACCACAGAATTATGAACTTCAATACTGCTGATCCTTTGTACTACCGTGCAGAACCAATGGGCTGTACTTCAACTATTGTTTGGAAGATGTTTAACGAAAACAACATTGAAATTCCAGAAAAGCTTGCTGGTTTGATGCTTTCAGCTATCATTTCAGATACTTTACTTCTTAAATCACCAACCACTACTGACAAAGACAAGGAAGCTGTAGAAGCTTTAGCTAAGATTGCCGGTGTTGATTACAAGGAATACGGCTTAGCAATGCTTAAAGCTGGTACTAACATCGATGACAAGTCAGAAGAAGAATTAATTGACTTAGATGCTAAGAGCTTTGAATTAAACGGCCAAAATGTACGTGTAGCACAAATCAACGTTGTTGACTTACCAGATGCTTTGAAGCGTAAAGATGCTTTCTTAAAGGCTATGGAAGCTTCATCAAAGGATAACAACTACGATATGTTTATGCTTTTAATCACTAACATTCTTGATTCTGACTCAGAAGCTTTGGTTGTAGGTAGTGATGAAAACAAGGCAGTATTTGAAAAGGCATTTGACAAGAAGCTTGAAGATTCAGAAGTTAAGTTGCCAGGTGTTGTATCACGTAAGAAGCAAGTTGTTCCACCACTTACTGATGCTTTCAACGCTTAATTTAAAGTAAGGAAATAAGAGACAGTTGATAATAACTGCCTCTTATTTTTTATGTCAAAACTTTGCTTCATAACCATACAACGTTATAATAGAGAACGTTCAATAAAATTAAATTATTAGAAAAGAGAATAGACATGGATTACCCACAATTAAACTTAGACAAAGTAGAAGGGCCAAAAGCTACTATTAAGACCAATCATGGTGATATTACAATTCAATTGTTCCCTAAGCAAGCACCAATGACTGTCGAAAATTTTGTTCGATTAGCTCAAAAAGGTTACTATGATAACACAACTTTCCACCGTGTAATCAGTGACTTCATGATTCAAGGTGGAGATCCAAATGGTAATGGCACTGGCGGAACAAGTATCTGGAATCATCCTTTCGAAGATGAATTTTCTCGAGAATTATTTAACTTACGTGGTGCTTTATCAATGGCTAACTCTGGTCCTAACACTAACGAAAGTCAATTTTTCATTGTTCAAAATAAAAACATGCCTAAGCGCTATATTAAGCAAATGGAACCAGCCGGTTATCCTAAAGAAATTATTCATGCATATAAGCAGGGTGGTACACCATGGTTAGATGGCCGTCACACAGTCTTTGGTCAAGTAGTAGATGGCATGGACGTAGTAGACGAAATTGCTAAGGTTAAGAAAGACAAAATGGATAAGCCATTAGAAGATGTCATCATCAATACGATTGAAATTGATCATTCAATTTTTGAAGACTAAAAAATAAGAGTTATTACTCATATATATCATTATATTGAGCAATAACTCTTATTTTCTTTCAATTCATATCTTTTAAAAGGACGATCAAAGATTTACACACGCGTTCTGCTTTAACGGTTGGTAATTTTCTTAATTCATTAGTTACTTTTTGAATGAAAACATGCGTATTATTAACCGGACTTTCAGGTTTTATCTTTTTAACTCGATAAGCATTATTTATGATATCTGGAGTAGTAGTATTCAAAGCTCTTGCAATTGAATCAAGCTTTTGAATACTAATGTTTTGATCTTTAGTCCTTTCCAAACGTGAAATGAAATTCACTGAAAGATCGCTAAGTTCAGCTAGATCTTCCTGCGTAAGTTTTTGTTCACGTCTTCTACGAGAAATTTCTTCTCCTAAATTAATATTCACAAAGCATTCGATCCTTTCAAACTACTTATATTCTTATGTGTATAGCTTATAAAAGATTAGGTGGAAAATGAATAAACTATTTTAATATTATTAACTTGTATTATATTAAACATCTATATAGCTTTATTTATTGATTATTCAAAGCTTGATGTCTCAACCTTTTAGGCTATTCTAACGCAAACAATATTTAATATTAAACAATTAGGCTTTTTAAATCTTAAGATAAAATTTAAAAAATAATAAAATTAAAATTAGCCAGCAAAGTTTAATTACAAAGCACAAGAAAGACTATAATAATTAATGACTATATTTTTGGAGGATTGAAGATATTAATGAGTTTACGAGACATTATTAACAGCGCCAAGCCCTCAGAATCAAGGCAATTAGCTTGTGCTTTAACTTTTTGTGGAGGTTTTATTGACGCCTATACGTATATACAAAGGGGACACACGTTATCTGCTGGACAAACAGGGAACGTAATATTCTTTAGTTCAGCATTAGCTGATCATAATATTCCAGGAATGATTAATCGTGCTAGTACGTTTATAGCTTTTTCACTAGGACTTCTTCTTGTTGGACTTTTTCATAAGTATGTAAAAAGTCATTATTGGAGAGTTTTTTGTTTGTTCCCAATTTTACTAATTTGTATGGTTGTAGGATTTCTACCTAAGAGTGTACCTAATTATTACATAGTACCAGCAATTGCTTTTGGATTAGCTATACAAAATGCGTCCTTCAGCAAAATTGAAGGTATGGGGTACAACAATGCATTTACAACAGGAAATTTGAAAAAGTCTGTAGTTGCTTGGAGCGCATTTTTCTTCGGTGAGGATAAAAGTAAGCATACAGCAGCCGTTAATTATATGTTGTTGACAATTTCATTTGCAGTTGGAGCAATCGTTTCAGCATTATTACAAAAAATCTGGGTATTAAAAACTATTTGGTTTGCAGTTGTATTTTTAGCAATAATTAACTTTATATATTTACTAGCTCTTAAGACAAATAATAAATTAGATTTCAAAAACAAATAAAATTTATAAATCATCTGTATAAATTGCAGATGATTTTTTATTGTCAATTAACGAAAAGAGTAATGAAGAGCAGAAGAAAATTATGTTTTATATATCTGCGCATAATTGATATTATGTAAAGTTAAATATAAAAATGTCAGCAAGTGAAGTACCGCTTAGTTTTATTATATGACTTTGATACTTTGTGTTTTATGAATTATAAATTTTATATCCACTGTAAATACTCCAATTCATCATTCATAAATCTACTGAACATTTTTACTGCTTATAAAAATGCTTCAATAGATTTTTTGATTCTCTATTTAATTTAATTGCAGCTACTTGTAATTAATCTTGTATCAGATATTTGAAATCTAAATTAATTCAAAAAATTTAATGCTGAGATCGCAATTCTACGGTCAAGTTCATTCATTTTAGTCAATAAAACCTAATAATTACTGTCAATTCATTTTTATTGAATTTAGGCCCAACTCATACATAATCAATCTAATAAGCTACTATAACTCAATTATCAATGAATTCTACAATTATATGGCTAATCAAGCTTAACTATCTATGTAGTAAAACAAAATATCGCTATATAAGAAATCTGCCGATTATTTGCTGATTATACTCAAAATAGCTATATATTTGATACCTCTCTAATCCATGCATATTTATAATGATTAATTAAGCATGGAAATTATAATTAATCATTATAAATAGTAGGATGTATTTGCTGAATTTTTGTATGTATTGCTTTACATAAAACAATAATTTTAATGATAGCAAGACAAACCTCTCTTGAAAAACAACGATTTTTAAGCTATTAATTTAATCTACAAATTATCGTTTTTTAGTAAATTTATAAATTAAATTTGTTCATTCGCAGTCATTCTAAAAATATTTATATAGATTGTTGCTATATACAAATATAGCTTGCTATTTGAAATAGCAAAAACTTCCCTATTTTAATGCTAATATACTTCTTTGTACGCTAAGTTAGAGTGTTATAAATTGCTTTGTTTTGCATAATTTAGATTAACTGTATTGCTAAATTATGCATATTTAACTTGTGGTTTACGCAAATAACTATATGGCTATATATGACGCCTAGATCTTATTTCAGGCCTTTAAAATCAACTATAATTACCGCAATTAGCTATTTAATTAAAAAAGATCATTATAATTAATATATTTTGCTTATATAGTATATATAATTAGCTAATTGGATATACTTTTAAAGGTAAATCTCCCCTCCTCTACGACTAGGGAGCAGGAAAGTAGACATAAACTCGGCTTAATCTTCAGCAAAACAGTTAATAAGCCTGCTAACATACTTATTCGATCTATTTTTTAGTGTGTATCATGCGGCAAAATTAGCTATATATAGATTTCTTACAAACTTGATACACATAGTAGTATTTCAATAATTATTTTATGTCATCCTAGTTACTTACAGCTTATTTTTAGTCACTTTCTTTCTTCCTACAAGCTATCCACTTATCTCTAGCTTCTTGACCTAAAGACGCTGACTGAACTGCTATATTTCCTATTACAGTCTCATCCAAATAAGCAACTAAACTAGCTTTTGAATCATAATTAGTAAGTTCTTCTAAACGCATTCCTAAATGTTACTCTTAGTTCAGCTTTTAACTGTTTTCACCTAAGAGCGTATTAGTTTTAGTATCTGAATGACTTACACCAATAATTAGCATATTGATACTTATCCATCTAAAGTAATTTTCTCAACTATTGCAGTTTGCTACATTTAATTAGACACCTTTCCTTTCCTTACCTTAAGCATTATAAAAAGCTTTAAAATACAATACCAACTAAAATTATTTTTATAATGCATCCCTCCATTGAAGCAATCTCCCTTTCCATCTATTACTCCGCCTTTACCTACATACTATTAACTATCCATGTATCAATAATGTTTCAAATATTTCTACAATATTACTAGTCTATTAACATTCGATCACGCCTATTGCCTTTTGGTCTCTACCAATGTAATCTATAATATATACAATTTAAACATATTACGTGAGAGATATAGATTATTAACTCTCTCCACCAATCTGGAGGAATTAATTTTGGTAAAAAAGAAAACTATCGTCAAATTAGCATGTGCAACTATGTTGCTTAACTCAGGAATGGCTCTCTTCCCTCATATGGCTCCTGCCACATCCACTGTTCAAGCATCCGCAACTTCTGTTGCAGCTAAGGCATTAGGTATCGACGTTGCAAGCTATCAAAGTGCTGATTTAACTGCTCATGCTAAAGCAGGTTCACAATTTGCTGTTGTTAAAGTAAGTGAAGGTACAAGCTACCGTAACCCTAAAGCAGCTAGTCAAATTAAGTCTGCAATTTCTAACGACATGATGCCTATGGGCTACCACTTTGCGACTTTTAGCTCTAATGCATCCCTAGCTAAGAAAGAAGCACAATACGCAATCTCTTCTGCTAACGCTTTAGGCTTACCTAAGGGATCATACCTTGCATGTGATTATGAAACTGGTCAAGGCAATATCATTACTAATGGTAAAACAGTAACTGCTAAAGCAATCATTGCTTTTATGGATCAAATTAAGTCTGCAGGATACCAACCACTTTTATATGCTAGTTCATCAGTGCTTCAGCATAACATCGATACTCCATCTATCGTAAAGAAGTATCCTAATTCATTATGGGTAGCTGCCTACGCTATTTCTGGTAGAGTTGATAAGCCTAATTTTAAGTACTTTCCTTCAATGGATGGTGTAGCAATTTGGCAATATACTGACAACTGGAAAGGTATGTCAACTGACGGTAATGTGTCTATTTTGCCATTATCAATCTCTGGTGCTGCCGTTTCTCAGGCACCAGTCAATCCTAATACTAAGCACACTGGTACTGTGATGTACAAAGCAAACGTTTATGATTCAAATGGTAAGCAAACTGGTGATAGCTATAAAGCATACAGTTCAATTACTTACTACGGTGGTAAAACTAAACTTAAAAACGGTAAATCTGCAATCAGAGTTGGTGAAAATCGCTATGTTCTTGCAAGCAACGTTTTAGGAAACTCTCGCAAGGTTAAGAGTGATGCATCTGTTTACCAAGGAAACGGTACTTTAAACAGCAGTTGGAAGACATTGCAAAAAGGTTCACCAATTAAGACATATGGTCCAAAGCATTACATTAATAATGAAGCTTACTATAGAGTTGGTAAGAACGCATACGTTAAAGCAGACATCTTTTAATTAACAAATAACCTAGGGTTTGATACCTAGGTTATTTTTGTGCATCCCTATAAAGCCTAATGATACAATTAGGGTAACATTTTAGAATACGGAGAAATGATTATGAAATTCAGAAAAAAGCTAAGTTTAATGTTTGGCTTAGGTGTTTTAGCACTTATCCTATCTTCTTGTAGTAACTTCGAAAACTGGGAGCTATCAATGCGATCCAAGATTGGTTCTTTACCTCTTACTGTATCGACCTATGATTCAAATGGTCAAAAAATTGATCAAATTACAGCTAAATCAGTAAACATTCATACTGATAATAAAATGTCACAAAAAGATGATAACGGCAAAGAAAACTCCAGTGTAATTGATGTCGACTATGGTCATAATAGAATGATCCACGTAGGCTCTACTTTAATCGCATATGAAGGCATTAAAAACTATCAAGATACATTTAGTAAGCATGTTAAGATTAATGATCAAAATCACGCTGTGCCTGTTCTAAATACCATGTATCAGAACTTTAAGAACGACTGGAAAGGCGATTCTAAGGTGGTTATGATTAGAAGCCAACTAGGGATGCCTGTTGCAGTGTTTGCTGGTAAAAACGTATCAATTCATAAGAGCGATATGAAGAATTCTACTCAATTTGTAATTGATGGTCATCGTCTATTTGTTTACCGAGCAGACTATACTATTTATCCTATTGCAAGTCTTAAGAAATAAAGTACATTTGTAATAAAAATAAAGCAATGCAGTAATTACTACTACATTGCTTTTTCAATTATATTGTTTTTAAGAAATGATTTGCTTCAGTTCGATTATTAAAACGATAAACTTTCACATTAGGATGTTGATGCAGGGATGCTATTATCTTAGATCTTCTCTTAACAGGAAACTCACGAATGTATTCCATAAACTCAGGATCTTCTTTTTTCTCTATCCATGGCATATCAGGCCTTTGCATCCCTCGCCTACTTCTTACACCGTCTAAACATGTCTGCACGTCATAATCTAAGAAGAAAACAGTATCACAATGATTCAATCGTTCATTAAACAAATACTGACTATAATTACCATCTATAATCCATTCATCTTTGGCTAGTTCTTTTCTTAACTTATGAATCAGTTCTTCTGGCGAAACAGTAGTTTTATCTGCTTTCCAAAACAAGCGATCTATATAGACAATTGGCAGCCCTGTCTTTTGATGCAATTTACGTGTAAAGGTACTTTTCCCTGCTCCTGGCGAGCCTATAACCATTATTCTTTTCATTACTATTTTCCGATAAAAAAAGAAAGAGAAAAATCCCTTTCACTCTTTCAATCCAACTAAATTATTCATTAACTAAATCATTAAATGATTCATTGGTTTCTACAATATCACTCATCAATTGGTTAACCCAGTCATTAAGCTTATCATTATCATAATTCTCAAGACCGCCTTCGGTATCGCCAATATCTGTAATACCATTGTTGAAGTCAACCATTTCTGTAATTAACTTTTCAGCAAAATCTTTAGTTGTACCCGCAAAGTTATTTGCAAAGTTATTAACGTCGCCATAAGCTTTAGTAATATCAGTAAAGGTTTCTACAGCCTTACCGAAAGTATCACTTAAATTGCTGATATCTTCTTGAGTTGGAACAGTTAATTCTTCATCTTCATTATTAAGTTGCTCGTCCAAACGCACACCAATATCATTTAAAACTAGGTGTCCATCATATAGACGATTCAATAATTTAATACCACTAGGATTCTTTGCTTGAAAATTTACTTCAATTTCTTCTGTCATATCTTTCATCTCACTTATAGTTTTTCTTTATTGTACAATTTTTAAATAAAAAATACCATTTTATGCTTGATCATTATAGATAAACAGCTTAAAATAAGCTATTGAAAGCTGTATTGTACTATACAACTTTCAAACTATTAACTTTATTGATTGATTTGCTAAAGGTAAATTGACTGTATTGTAATAGCTAATCAATGTTGCCATAACTGGCATGCTAAGATTGCGCTGCTGGTATCCCAGTTGTGGCAAAATGATTTTCTGAGTCATCTTTTTTATGAATAATGCTTCATGATAATTACTATAGATATTGTTATTGGTATTAGGAGTAAATAAGTTGAAGCAGTGCTTATTAGCACCTATCTGATTAGATAGGTGTTTTTCTTTTTTATGATATAATTTTCAGTGAAACATTTGTTTGCAAAGGAGTAAGCTATGGAAACTGCTAAATACCTCGAGTTAATTAATACAGAACTAGACAAAATGCCAGATTATGTTAAGCAATATAATTTAGGCACAAATCATTCATTAACTACTACTTATCAATATTTAACGGAGATCCGTCGCTTCTTAGATTGGCTACGCAAGGAAGGCATTTCTAACGCTTCTGATAATCAACACGTCACTACTGACACATTAGCCTCGTTGAGACGAAATGACGTAATGCTCTATATTGATTACTTAGGTCATACTAAAAACAAACAAGGTCACTTAAATTCTCCAACTACGATCAATCGATCAATCAATGCATTAAGGTCTTTTTTTAAGTTCTTAACGATTACAGCCGATAACAACAACGGTATGCCCTACTTTGAACATAATGTAATGCTTAAAATTAATTCTTTAAACGATACTAAAACTCTAAACTATCGAGCACACGTTTTAGCATCACATATGTATACTGGTAATTTGAAATTCGAATTTTTAAAGTTCATTGATCATGATTATGAAAATAAATGTAATAAGCAAGCTAAGCCCGGCTTTAAGATGAATAAAGAAAGAGACATGGCGATTATTGCTTTGATACTAGGTACTGGCATTCGCGTTTCTGAATGTGCTGGAGTTGATCTGCAAGATCTTAACTTAAAAGACGCTATTTTGGATGTGACACGCAAAGGCGGGCAAAAAGACAGTGTGCCTATTGCTGAATGGACATTAGATTACATTCAAAAATATAAGGATATTCGTATGAAACGTTATTCTGCTGATCAAAAAGAAACGGCATTTTTCTTAACTAGATGGCACAATCAAACCAGAAGAATTACTACCAATGCAATTGAAAAAATGGTAAATAAGTATTCTGCTGCTTTTGGCCATCCACTTACACCCCATAAATTACGACACACTTTAGCTTCAGATTTATATGAAGTTACTAAGGACCAAGTATTAGTCGCTCAGCAATTAGGTCAAAAGGGAACCACAGCTACTGACCTATATACACACGTTGATCAAAAAGTACAAAGAGCGGCATTAAATAGAATCTCTGATGAAGAGCTAGAAAATACTGATAACAAGTCGTAATAATAAAATTATTATTAATATAAATAGTGTCAAACTAGAACTAATAGTAAAAATGCTATTAGTAATCATAATAGCTAATTAATTATTGCCGCAATAATATATCTATATTTACCAATTACAATTTTATTATTGCAACTAACATACAAAAAAGAGTGAGTTTTTGTTACTCACTCTTTTTACTTTAATTATTTAAATCTATTTTATCAATATCTACCATCCATGCAATCGCAATTGATTTTTCACCTAAGTGAGTAGCTATTACTGGACTAAACTCAGCTATATCTACAGGCTTATTAGGGAAATTATCATTTATAAATTGCTTGATTTCTTCTGCTTGCTTAAGATCGTTTGAATGGAATACAAATAAACGAAGTTTATCCTTATAAGGTAGATCTGCTGTTTTCTCTAATGCAAGTTTTTCTACTTTAGATACAGCGCGCTTTAAAGATCTAATCTTATCAAATGCAACAATTTTTCCTTCATCATTGAAAGTTAACAGAGGCTTAATTTGAAGCATTGTACCAATAAATGCGCCCGCATTGCTTAATCGTCCACCGCGACTAAGGTTTTTCAAATCATCAACTACAAATAATTCATCAATTGTACTTCTGATCTCATCAAGCTTATTAAGAATAACTTGTGGTTCCATACCATTCTTAATCATTCTTGCTGCAGCTAATACTAAGTAGCCTTGCAATCTTACAGTCATCTTAGAGTCATATGGATACAAATTATACTCAGGATTGTTATGTGCCATATTAACTAAGTTTTGATAGAAACCGGAAATTCCACTTGATAGCGTAATAGCAATGATTGCTTCGTAACCTTCACTGTGCAATTTATTACATAGCTCGATCATCTCTCCCATGCTAGGTTGAGATGTTTTTGGAAAAGCAGCACCTTGTCTTTCCATTTCAAAAAGCTGTGCGGAAGTAATATCTATACCTTCCTTGTATTCCTTATCGCCAACGATTACAGGGATAGGCACTACGTTTATATTATTATCGCTAACTTCTTGTTTGGTTAAGACACTAGTACTGTCAGTAACTAATGCAATTTTCAATTTATTAAACCCTTCCCATTTTTAAATTCAATACTTAATACAAAAAATTATAGCATAAAAGCATTGTATTACGCACCCTATTCTATTTTTTCAAGGGATGCAGAAGTACGGGCAATTTCATTAAGTTGTTTAATAAATAAAGATGATGCATCTTGATCTAGGTAAACAAACAGATTCTTCTCTATTTCAGCAAGAACATTCTTTAACTCTCTTGCTTTTTTAATTCCTTCATCGCTCAAATTTACGATCTTACTAGAGTCTTTTTCTGAACGCGCAATTTTTATGTAGTCTTTCGTCTTTTTTTGTTGCAGTTGACGACTTAAAGTAGATAAAGAGATGTTTAAAGCCTCTGCCAATTTCCCCATGGCTAAAGCTTGATTGTTTGTTTCGTCAAAGTACAGCAAAATTCTTGTTTGTGAAATATTTAAACCACATTTGTGATTTATTTCCTTTTTAATTTGATCTGCGATCGTACTAAAAAATAATACATCCATATATATGTCCTTTTTCTCCAAAGTAGTGTTTGCTATAGTTGTATTTTATCATTTAATAGATGCTTTGATAATACCATTTAAGAACAAACTTTCACTTTACATCTTTGCTTGTATTATGTGAAACAATATCACTTAATATTTTTATCATATTTGTGAAACATTAATATTTTATTTTGTCATTACATATTATTAAAAGCGTATAATTAATCCGGCCTTTTCTATTTTAGAAATTTTCAAATTATTGTTATAATATTAGACGTATTTTGAGGTGATATATATGGCATTTGATGGATTATTTATCCATAGTTTATTACAAGACTTGACTCCTACCCTTGTAGACAGTCGTTTATCAAAAATTTACCAACCATTTGATCAAGATCTAGTCTTGATTTTCAGAAAAAATAGAAAGAATTATCAATTCTTGATCTCAGCTAATGCACAGTATCCCAGAATGTATTTAACTGATCAATCAATTGCTAATCCAGACAAAGCACCCATTTTCGTAATGGTGCTGAGAAAGTACTTAGAAGGCTCAGTTTTACAATCTATCGAGCAAGTAGGTTTAAATCGTATTATAAACTTCCATTTCAGCAATCGAAATGAACTCGGTGATCAAGTTAAGCTTGTTCTTTCTGTTGAATTAATGGGTCGACACAGTAACGTTATTCTTTATGATCAACAAGATAATCATATTATTGACTTATTAAAGCGAATTAATCCAGACGAAAATAGAGCTAGAATTCTTTTGCCAAAAGCAAAATATGAGTTACCTCCTCTAAAACCAGGTTTAAATGGACTAACTTTATCCGAAAATGAATTTAAACAGTTGAGTTCTAAGTATCAACCTGATGAATTAGCCAAGCAAATGGATGGTTTAGATCGCGATGATCGTAATGAACTAATCGGCTATCTTGAAGATGATTATAGCTATTCATCATTTAAGACATTTTTCGATCAATTCAACAACCCACGTGCTTTTGTTTTAAAAACGCCTAGAAATAAAAGAAAGATCTTTTGCTATCTTCCTTACCATTTGGATCTTGAAAAAGAAAGCTCTAATCCAGATCTAAACAAAGGACTAGAAGATTTTTATGAATATCAAGCAACACGTGATTGGGTAAAACAACGTGCCAGCCAAGTTGAGCGTGTTGTTAAAAATGAGCAAAAAAAGCTAAGCAAAAAAATCAAGAAGCTAGAGAAACAATTAAACTTAGCCGAAAACTCTGAAGGTTATCGAATTAGAGGCGAAATTTTAAACGCAAATCTTGCTCAAGTAAAACCAGGTATGACTAAGATATCATTACCTAATTACTATGAGAATAATGCTCCAATAGAAATCAAATTAGATCCCGCCCTTTCCCCTGCTCGTAATGCTCAAAAGTATTTTGTTCGTTACAAGAAATTGCGTGACTCTATTAAGCACGTCAATGAACAAATCAAAATTGCTAAAGAAAATTTACGTTACTTTGATTCCATTCAAACAGCGATTGATAATGCTGACCCACAAGATATCGATCAAATTAACGATGAATTGATCAATCAAGGGTACATTCGTAAACAAAAGAAAAACAAACGACGCAAGAAGATCACTGAACGCAATTTGAATGAATTCAAACTTTCATCAGGTAAGCACGTTTTAGTTGGTAAAAATAATTATCAAAATGATTGGTTAACTTTAAAGAAAGCTAATAAATCTGACTACTGGTTCCACGTTAAAAACATGCCTGGATCTCACGTAATTTTACGTGATGATCATCCAACTGACCAAGACATTAAAGAAGCAGCCGAAATTGCAGCATTCTTCTCTAAAGGAAAAGACTCTGCCCATGTACAGGTTGACTATGTTCAAGATAAACGTGTCAAAAAGCCAAATGGTGCAAAGCCAGGTTTTGTCATTTACACTGGTCAAAATTCAATTGAAGTTACTCCTCATGAAGACAATATCATGGCTATGAAAGTTGAAAAGAAATAAAAAAAGATATGCCCTAAAGCATATCTTTCATTAAGCAATATCTGCATTAATACAGATATTGCTTTTTATTTTACTATTAATTAAATCGGTTGCGTTGTTAATGCAAGAGATTCCAAAACATCCAAAATTAATTCTGCCGTTTCAATACTAGAAAATACTGGAATATGAGTATTCAAAGCTTGGTCTCTGATTCTTAAAGCATCCTCGCTTGCTGCATCAGATAAGTTGGTAATATTAACAACCATCACAATCTTATGCTGACGAATCTTGTCTAATAATTTACGTGGATCGTCATGAACTTTTTCTACTACTCCAGTAGTAATACCAGCTTCCGCAAACATATTAGCAGTACCTTCTGTGGCAATTAATTTAAAACCCAGTCTATCAAATCTGCGTGCAAGTTCAGTTACCCGTTCCTTATCTTCATCTCTAACAGAAATAAAAATAGTACCATAACTAGGAATATGTAAATCACTTGCTTCGTATCCTTTATACAAAGCTTTGGCCAAATGAGTATCACGGCCCATTACAGAACCAGAAGATTTCATATTAGAATCAAAAGTATTACCACTACTATAGTTTAAGAAAGAAAAGACTGGCATTTTAATATGAATGAAGTCACTGTTTTTCCATAAACCATTAGGATACCCTAACTCTTGCAGATTTTTGCCAATCAAGACTTCAGTTGCGCATGCAGTAATATCTTTGTTTAATGATTTAGATAAAAATGCCACATTATGCCCTGCATAAGGCTTAATTTGCAGCAAATACAAATTATCGCCGACAAATAGATAATGTAAATTGAAAATTCCTCGTGTCTTTAAATGCTTAATTAACTTAATTGATTCTTTTTCAATCTTATCTTGCTGTTCTACCGTTAAATTTTGTGGCTTAATCACTGCAATAGAATCTGAAGCATGTGATCCCGTTTGTTCTAGGTGCTCAATAATGCCCGGCAGCGTGACATTTTCACCATCAGAAATAGCTGTTACTTCATACTTATTTCCTTCAATAAAACGAGAAACCAAAATTTTATCAAGTTGATTTTCATTTAAATATTTTTCAATTGCAGGGACATCATAAACAACAGCAGATTTCTGCTTGATTTCTTTATTCATTCCACCAATTAAAATTGGAAAACCATATTTATCTGCAAAGGTAAATACATCATCTGGATTTTCTGTATTCAATGCTGGAACTCGTTTTAAACCAGATAATTTTTGATTCAATAAATCGAAGATCTCATCACGAGGATCAGAAGTTGGATCTTGACCAATGACATGCAGACCACATTCTTCAAGCTTCTTACTTAATGCACTTATTCTTTTACCAGAAAATTGCAATAAGACATCAGTAATTTCTTCTTTTTTAGCAACAGTTAAAATATTTTCTAATGTGATTGATTCAAAGTAGACACGGTCTACATCTTTATATCTAGAAGAAACTGACTCATCATTGTTAGAAAGTAAGACTGTAACATAGCCATTCTTATGTAAAGTTTTAGCCGCATGAGCAATCATGTAGTCAAACTCACTGGTAACTGATACTTGAAGTGGCAACATTCCTAGAATCAAAATCTTTTTCTTCGCATCTAGAGCATGAGCCTCATTTTGGACATTATAAGCACTGTAGTATGAACAAACATTAGGTTTATAAACACCTGCTGAACCATCAATTTTAAGAAAGGATGGTTTCAAATTAAAGTGTTTAATAATTCGGTGAATTTCATCTACAGATCGATCTAAAACTTTGCCAAGTAAAGGATTGAAAAAGCCATATACTTTGGCTTCTTCAATTAAATCCGCAGAAAGGCGATCCTTGTTTTCATAAAGCTTCTTACCTATTTCAATAATATGCAATAGCTTTTGATAATAAATGGGATGCAGATGAGTAATGTCCTGCAATTTAGCATAAGGGATGCCTTGATTAATTGCTGCCAATAAAGTAATTAGATGCAATTCATTGGGATGCATAAGATCATCTATTATTTCATCATTAGATTTGTTTATTTCTTTAACATATGCATTCCAACCTAATTCCAAATTGATCGTTGCATCAAGTGCCTTTAAAAAAGCAGTTTCAAAATTACGGCCAATCCCCATTGCTTCACCACTGGCCTGCATTCGATTACCTAACTCATAATGGTTGTAACCAGATTCAGCAAAAGACCAGTATGGCATTTTGATTGCGACAGCATCAAGTGTAGGTTCAATTGCAGCATTCAAACCTGACAATGGATCAGTAATTTCATTTAAGCGATAGCCAATAGCCACTTTACTTACAATATAACCGACATCATACAATCCTATTCTTTGAGCCCAGACTGAACTGCGAGTTAACCGAGGACGAATGGTTAAAAGTTTAGACCTAATTTGAGTACCATGATGCTTTATTGCAAAATGAAAACTGGCAAAACCAACTAGGTCTAAATGGTCGGTAATATTTCTAACTGATTCACGTAATTCTTGAATATGATCATTATTTAGAGTTAAAGAAGGCATTACTACAGCTGAATCACCAGAATTTATGGCAACTGGTTCAACAGAGCCAGCAAAATTGATAAACACCATATTGCCATCTTTATCACGAATTACATCAACAATTACTTCTTCCCATGCAGAAAGATCTTCAGTCAAACGATATTTTTTCCAATTAAAATTGTCGTTTTGACTTTCGTTTTTAAAGTAAGCAATTAATGTATCAGGATCTTCAAATCTTAAATGGTCATTATGAATAAAGCGATTATATTTAGTTACTAGAACTGGAAAAGTTATTTTTTGTTTTAATTCTTCTGGAGTAATATTTAAATTATCTGGAATGCTTTGATTCAATTCCCATGATTTGCTAGTCTCAATATTTAACTTTTCTAAAAACTCAGTTTTCTTTTGCTGGTTACCCATTTGAAGAGTCTTGGAGTTCAGAGTTAATAATTGGATGCCCATTTGTTCCAAGATGCCATCTTGCAATAATTTATATGCAACTTTTAACCCATTAGTAGAACCATAAGCTGTAATGATTGCATCAGGCTCTTCCATTCTTAAAATTCGTTTTAAGAAGTCTAGTGTCATTGGCTCTAAGTAAACAGTAACATCTGGTTTTTTATCAGTGGAAATTGTAGCTGGATTAGGATTAACCAAAACTACCTGAATGCCCTCTTCTGTAAGTGCATCAATAGCTTCAGTTGCCATAAGATCCATTTCGGCTACACTTCCAATTAAAGTAGGTCCCGAGCCGATAATTAATACTTTATCTAAGTCATTTTCTAATGGCATAATCTACTCCATCATTTGTACAAAATAATCAAAAATTTCATCTGCATCATGAGTTCCTGGTGCACCTTCAGGATTAAATGCTGTAGCAATCAATTTATCTTTGATATTCCAAAAACCAGCCATTAATTCACTATGAAGGTCAAAATACTCACGATTCATGTTCATTTTAATACTATCAGGCAAAACCAATTGATCAATATTCATTGAAGTCTGCCAAATTGTATTAGTATTTTGTTCAATCACCGGATAATTAATTCCGTCAAATTCTTGAGGAAGATCCACCAATTCAAAATCCAAATAACCACTTAATGCTAAAAATCCTAATCCAATACCCAAAATTGGATATTTACCATAGAATTTATCAAAGATTGGACTAAGCTGGTTGATAACTTCTTCCGGTTTACCTGGACCATTTGAAATAATAATTCCTTCAGGTCTTAGATTTTCAATATCTGCAGCACTAACGTTGTAAGGTAAAACAGTCGCATTGACTTTTCTCAAAGATAAAGCACGAAGCATAGAGTGTTTTAAGCCTAAGTCAATTACCGCTACAGTCTTACCTACGTTTGGGGATGCATAAGCATTTTTGGTAGATACCATTGCAGATTTATTCTTTTGTAACACTAGTGCTTTAATTTGATCAAAGGCATGTTCATCATCAGTATCCATAATAGAAGCTTTGATTGTTCCTTCTTCCATTAAACGATGAACTAAAGCACGAGTATCTACTTTAAAAATAGCCGGAATTTTCTTTTCTTTTAAAAATGAACTTAAGTCTTCAAAGTTTTCACTATCGGAAATGTTTAAAGCAATATCATTGGCAATAATCCCTTTTACAGTTGGATCAATACTTTCATAATCGATCGCATTAATTCCATTATTACCAATCATAGGAGAAGTAAATACCAAAATCTTTCCAGCATTAGTTGGATCGGTTAGTGCCTCTTGGTAACCAAAATTAGTTGTTTGAATTGCTAATTCACCAGTAGAAATAATATTGGCACCTATTCCCTCACCTGGAAAAGAACTGCCATCTTCTAAAATCAAATAACGCTTCATTTTATCACTTGTTTTTCTCTAATTGAGCTAATGTTTCTTGAAAAATCTTAGGTGGTTCAACAGTAAATTCCATCCATTTTCCAGTTCTAGGATGTTTGAATCCTAGAACTTTGGCATGCAAAAATTGACCATTACCCTTTAATGTCTTGCGTGGTCCATATAATGGATCTCCTGCTACAGCATGCCCAATATAATCAAGATGAACTCTAATCTGATGAGTGCGACCTGTTTCAAGTTGACATTCAATCAAACTATAACCCTTGAATTGTTTTAAGACTTTAAAGTGGGTAATAGCTTTTTTGCCGTTTTCAACTACAGCCATCTTTTTACGATCATATGGATTACGTCCAATTGGAGCATCAATAGTTCCATTTTCTTCACTAAAATTGCCATGAACAATTGCCAAATAAATTCGTTTATTAGTTTTATGAGCTAATTGATCTTCTAACGATTCACGAGCTTGAGCATTTTTAGCAATCATTAAAAGTCCGGAAGTATCTTTATCGATTCGATGCACGATCCCAGGTCTAAAACCTTCAGGAGATTTAGCTAAATCCTTAGTATGATATAGCAGAGCATTAACTAATGTATGATCTGGATGACCTGGTGCGGGATGCACTACCATACCTTGCGGCTTATTAACTACAATTACATCATCATCTTCATAGACAATATCAAGCGGGATGTCTTCTGGAACAACATCTAGTGGTTTTACCGCTGGGACATTAACTTCTATTTGATCTCCTGCTTGCACTTTGTAAGATACTTTTTCACTCTTATGATTAACTAGAATATTTTTATCTTGAACTAATTCCTTAACTCTAGTTCTTGATAAATCTGGTATTTGTTCAGAAATAAATTTATCTAAACGACCATGTTGATCTTTTACTTCAAGTAGATATTTTTTAGGCATCCTCGTCTTCCTTATCTGCAAAAGCAATTAAATAAATGAAAATAATGATTACACCCACCGTAATTGCGCTATCTGCAATATTGAAAATATTAAAATGAATGAAATCTAGTTGGAGCATATCAATAACGTATTTCAGGTGAATTCTATCAATAAAATTACCAATGATTCCGCCTAAAACTAAAGATAATCCAACGTCAAATAGAACGTTCTTATATTTTTTATTAAAAAGGAAATACAGACACACGGCGATTGCAATAATACTGATGAAATAGAAGAGCCACATTTGACCTGTCAAAATATTCCAAGCAGCACCATTATTTTGCAAATAGTTAAAAGAAAGAATACCCGGAATAATTTGATGAACTTCACCTACTGCATAATTACTTACAATATAATTTTTTAAGCCTTGGTCAGCTAAAACGATGAATAATGAAATAAATAAATATAGAAATTGCATTTTTAGAATAATCCACTGATTTTGCCATTGTTGTCTACATCAATATCGAGTGCTGCGGGATGCTTAGGCAAGCCTGGCATATCTAATACATGACCGGTAGTAACTACAATAAAACGTGCACCATTCTTTAAACTTACACCTTTAACATGCAATTTGAAATCTGTTGGCACACCCAATTGCTTCTTATCATCACTAAATGAATATTGAGTCTTAGCAATGATTACAGGAAGTTTTTCTTTACCTAATTCGTGCAAAGCTTGAATTTGCTTTTCAGCTTTTTCAGTATATTCAACTCCTGCAGCATGGTATATCTTAGTTGCTACTTTTTCAATCTTGGTCTTAACATCATCATTATCATCATAAGTTGGTGTTAAATTAGCTTCACCTGAATCTGCTAAAGCAACAACTTCTTGAGCTGCCTTAATGCCGCCCTTTGAGCCAATATCATGGTAGTTAACTACTTCCGCTTTAATACCTTGCTCTTCTACAAGTTGTTTCAAAAGATCTAACTCTTTATCAGTATCAGTTGCAAAACGATTAATTAAAACGATTACTGGAACATTATATGCACGCATATTATTCATATGACGTTCCAAGTTCTTAAAGCCTTCTTTTAAGGCGTCCAAATTCTCTTCGTCTAAGTGATCAGTTGAGCCTAGTGCTTGATATTTAAGTGCACGTACTGTAGCTACAACTACTGTAGCATCAGGTGTTTTATCTAAATGTTTTGAAACAAAGTCCATAAACTTTTGTCCACCTAGATCACTACCAAATCCAGCCTCAGTTAAAACATAGTCACTTAAATGCATTGCTAAATTAGTAGCAATTACCGAATTAGCTCCATGTGCAATATTAGCAAATGGTCCACCGTGTACTAAAGTTGGTGTATGCTCCAATGTTTGAACTAAGTTTGGCTTTAAAGCATTAGACAAAAGAGCTGCGATTGCTCCTTCAAAGCCTAGTTGCTTTACATAGACTGGTTGGTCATCTTTAGTATATCCAACAAGCATATCGCCAATTCTTGCTTTAAGATCATTAATGTCATTAGCTAAACATAAAATGGCCATTAATTCATTTGCGACAGTAATTGCAAAACTAGATTGATGTTCAACACCATTAAATTTAGATCCTTCACCTACAGTGATTTTTCTTAAAGCACGATCATTTACGTCAAGTCCGCGCTTTAACAAGATACGATCAGGATCAATGTTCAAACTATTATCTTGGTAAATATAGTTATCAACTAAAGCTGCCAAAGTATCAATTGCAGCAGTTAAAGCATGCATGTCACCAGTGAAATGTAAATTAATGTCTTCCATAGGGATGATTTGTGCCATACCACCGCCTGTAGCACCACCCTTAAGACCAAAAACAGGTCCCATTGAAGGTTCACGCAATGCAATCATAGTATTTTTATGCAATTGATTCTTAATAGCATCACCTAAACCAATAGTAATTGTTGACTTTCCTTCTCCTGCTGGAGTTGGAGAAATAGATGTTACTAAAATTAATTTACCTAAATGTTTGTTTTGACGAACGGTATTAATTGCTTGCCAGTTAATCTTAGCTTTATCATAGCCGTATGGTTCAAGATCATTTTTCTTTAAATTGACTTCAGCTGCAATTTCATCAATTGGCAATGCTTTTGTTTCTTGTGCGATCTCAATGTCTGATTTCATTAAATTAACTCTTCTTTCTTGAAATTACTAAAACAGAATAGCTTTGAACTTCACCTTTTAACTGATAAATTTTAAAATTACGCCACTCGGCATATAAAGTGGGCTTATTAACTTTCATTTTTGTACGATATGGCAATTTCAAGATAAATTGATCATTACTTTTCATTAAATAAGAAAAGAACCATGTGTATACCAGTGCTAATGTGAAGATAATTCCAACTACTATTCCAGAAATACTAATTGCTTTATTCCCTTCATACCCAAGGATCATAGCTATAAAAAGAATAATTAGGAGCCATGAATAATAGATTATTCCAGCAGTCCCTAAGAATATTACATGCCGTTTAAATTTTAGAATTTAGATCACACCCTGTTTAATCATTTATTCTTATTGTAACAAATATAACTAAAATAAGAGAGTATGTTTTATCACATACTCTCTTATTAACTTAATATCTTATCTTCACTTGTAAATTAGTATGATCACTAGTGTCATAAAGAGTTTCTAGATACAATCGAAATTCAGGGTGATGTTTAACTAAAGTCTGATATTCTTTTGAAGCATGAATTTTATTTAGTTCACTAATTTTTAAGTGATTATGACCAGTAAAGAAATGATAATTCATCCAACCAAAGAGCTTACCCATTCCTCGAACTAAATCAATATCATCATGATACTTATTTAATTCACTTTGCATCATATCTGCGGAAATACTGCCTAATTGTAAATTCTTCAAATATTTATGAAAATGCTCTAAAGTGTAATCTTGCTTTTCTTCTTCAGTCAAATATCGTGTCATATCAAAGGTTCTTCTAATATAAGTAATATGACGTGAGTGTACGCGTACTACCCCATATCCTTGATCATTTGAACAAAAACTAGATGTAACAATTTCGGTAGTCGGAGTTGTTTCTTGAGGACCCATGATATTTTGAGCATGAATATGTCCTGAAAAAGCTAACTTAACATTATATCTTGCACATAGACGACGCAATTCAACTGCATCATCGACTACATAACCTCTATTTACTGCTGGATTATGTGCATATAAATTATGATGCATGAAAAGAATAGGACGCAAATTATGTTCTTGAGCATAACGAAATTGCTTTTCTATCCACTTTAATTGCTCTTTACCAATCATTCCGTGAGTGTGAGGCGCTTCTGTAGTTTCTTCTCTACCATAGATATTCGAATCAGCTAAAACCAAGAAATATTGTGGGTTTAATTGAACACTGTATGCTAGCGAACTTTCATCTTCATCAGTAGCTTCACGATATGATTTATCAAATATCGAACGCCAGAACATAGGACTAATTTCACCAGCATAAAATTGCTTTTTACCACGAAACTCTCTGGCCCAGCCATCGAAAATGTCGTGGTTTCCAGGTAAAACTAATACCCTAGTCTTTTTCAATGGCTTAAAAATCTCCGCAAATTTTTCTGCAGAAACTCTTTCCCCATTAAAAGTCAAATCTCCTGTCACAATAATAGCAGCAGGATTCTTTCGTTGAGCCATACGCATAAAAGCGGTCAACGCGGTTTCTTGATAATACAGGTCTTTGCCTTGACTTGTCTTTTGCATACGCGAAAAGGCTTGACCTTCATCATGCAAACTATCTGCAATTAAATGAGTATCAGAAATTACCCAAAATTCTGTATTCAGATCTTTTGTAATCATTTTTGCCTTCTATTAGCCCAATATTGGTAGAAATCAACTCGTAAATTACCGTTGAATAATTTACGCTTCTTTGTAGCTTTAGCACCAAAGCATTTTTCAAAGTTAGGATCAGCAGTTAAGTAATATTGACTGAATGAATCTAATGGTTGTAAGACTTCACCCATTTGTTTATATAATTCTTCTGCAGATTCACGATCCTTAAGTCGCTTACCATATGGAGGGTTAGCAATAATAATTCCGTTTTCCAAATCTGTAGTAAAATCTTTTACCGCAACTTGTTTAAATCGAATATCTTGCAAGACTCCTGCATTATGAGCATTCAACTTAGCAATTTCTAAAACAGATTGATCAATATCACTAGCCCAAATAGGTGCTTCTAATGGTTTAACTTCTGCCTTTGCCTTTGCTAAAGCTTCTTTATGCAAGTTAGCATTAAACCAATCAAAGCCATCAAAAGCAAATTTACGCCAAGTACCAGGTGCAATATTTTTAGCAATCAAGGCTGCCTCAATTGCTAAAGTACCTGAACCAGTCATCGGATCAATCAATGGGTGTGTACCATTATAAGGAGTTAATTTTAATAACCCTGCAGCGAAGTTTTCCTTTAAAGGTGCGCCACCGTGTTCAACACGATAACCACGTTTAAATAAACTTGCCCCTGTAGTATCTAATGATAAACGAGCTACATTTTTATAAATATGGATATCTAAAGGATATTCATTACCTGATTCTGGTAATAAACCGCGACGGTGATATTGATCAACCATTTTATTAACAATTGCTTTTTTAACAATTGATTGAACGTCTGGTTCTGAATGAAGTTTAGATTTAACTGCTCGTCCTTGTACAGGGAACTTAGCATCAACTGGCAACAATTCTGCCCAGTCATAGTCATATGTTTCGTTAAACAAAGTATCAAAATCAGTTGCTTTAAATTCTTTAAGCAGAATTTTGACTCTATCAGCAGTTCTTAACCATAAATTGGTTCTAACAATATCTTCTTGAGTTCCTTTAAAAAATACACGACCATTTTCAACACGGGTTTGATAACCCATGCCTTGTAATTCTTTATTAACGACGCTTTCAAAACCAGCGCCCATTGTTGCGTAAAGTTGATATTCTTTCATTATTACTCTTTCATTTATCAAAATAAAAAGAGTTGGACCAAAAGCCCAACTCTGCCGGTGTGAATCTCTATAAGCCACGTTTTGTTCCAGTAATTTTGGCAAAATTACCTTCAGTAGTCATCTATCTTTATTGTAAAAACAACAACTCGGTTTTTAGTTCATTTTCTTAAACCGAAGCTCCCCCACCAAATTTGGGTTTCACGCTCGCAGGGTTTACCTCGTTCCACCAAGATCATTTCTGACCTTGCTTCGTCACTGTGGCACTTTTCAGGATAGTAATGCATGTCATAAGATTTAGCACTTTTTCCGCCGTAAAAGTCAAAAGACTTCTCTCCAGCTTATTAGGCTGAATACGATCACTACAAGCATCGCAGCTTGTGCGTGCGTGGACTTTCCTCAACTAGCAATAGCTAGCCGCGCCTACTCGAAATTCACACTGTTGACTATTATAACAAAAATTAATGCTTTAAGCCATAGACATGTTGTTCAAGATTATAAACTTTTCTTTCCAAGGTAGAAATTCGTTGAATAATTGCCATGTTAGTTGAAATTTCACCTTGGCCATCATCTTGAGCGAAATTAGAAACAACAGCTCTTCTGTGAGTTGGGGTATAGGTCTTAACCTTCTCCTCTTTTTCTTCAGCAACTACTTTCTTTTCTTTTTGCTTTTCATCCATTAATTGACGTTGAAGCGTACCAATTTGGCCGTATAAATCTTCAATTAATTGTTGAAAAGTTTCATAATCAGAAATCACTTGATCTAGATATGTATCAACTTCATCTGGATCATAACCTTTTACTTTACTTCTAAATTGTTTCTTTAATATATCTTGTGCAGATAGTTTTATATCATTTAAATTTGCCATCTTACTGACAACTCCTTTACATTCCCTCTTATTTTAGCAAAAAGAAAGACTACTTAAAACAAATTTACCGGCTTTAATAAAACTTTTAATTATTCAGAAAAACTAGAACTCTGATGATTTTCTTGATATTCTTCTGCTGCGTCCTGCAAATCATAAAAATCAATTAAATCTAATGGATATTCTTTGGTTTCTTGATATTTTTGGATTAAATTATAGTCATATTTCGGTTTACCGGGATGCTCTGGATCATAAATCATCATTGCTCTATCTGTATGCTGAACCATAAAATTTTGATAATTGCGCAATTGTACTGGACTTTGATATGGCGTATTTGAAGTTGAAGCAAAGAAATCAACTTTTTCTTTTAGATTAATAAATTTTGCTTGATTGTTTTCATTCCAGCGATGAGCAAATTCTTCATAGGGAATCATCATGGACACTCTAACAGGATATTTTTCTCCTAATTCTAGTCCAACTTCAGCTGCCCACTGTTCTACTCCTAAATTGGCGCCTGTAATGATCCAATCCAGCTGGCCCTCTTCAATTAAGTTAACGAAATAATTCTTCAGGGCATATTTTATTACAGTGATTTTTGGATCTCGATCGCCAAACACATTCAACTCATAAGAACGATAGCCAGTTACCCATAAACGCTGCATTGTTATAAGAGCCCTCCTAATATTCAAAAATCCGGTCTTTATTGCTATAATGCTAACAGGAGTGAGGTTAATGGTCAAATATCCAAGCGGTAGTTTAGCCGCATTCAGAAAACCAGTAACAAAAAAAGAAGAACATGCCACTGTTCGTCGATCATATACACACAGAAAAGGTGTTAATTTCTCTGATCGTGGTATGACGCTAGAGCAACAAATAAATGAATCTAATAAATACTATTTAATGGAAGAAATAGCTGTTGTTCATAAGAAGCCAACACCGATCCAAATTGTTAAAGTTGACTATCCTAAGCGTTCAAAGGCAGTAATTAGAGAAGCTTATTTTAGACAAGCCTCAACTACTGACTATAATGGCGTATACAAAGGTTATTATCTTGATTTTGAAGCTAAGGAAACAAGAAACAAAACAAACTTTCCGTTGAAAAACTTCCATGATCATCAGATTTTCCATTTAGATGAATGTTTAAAGCAAAAAGGTATTTGTTTTACAATTATTAGATTTGCTAGTTTAGAGAGGTATTTTGTAACTCCTGCTAGTTTTGTAATTCATGCTTACAGAGAAAAAGATAAAAGCTCAATGACTTTAAAGGAAATTGAAAGCCATTCTTACGAAATTAAGAGTGGCTTTCGGCCTACGCTACCTTATCTTGAGGCAGTGGACAAATTTATTGCAGATAGGAAAAGTGAATAATGGCAGATAATAATATGAAACGTGAATCACGTAGAGACTATCATGGACGAAAACCCCATAGTAGTCATTTATGGGTAAAAATCATTAAATGGATTTTTCTTATTGTGCTTTTAGCAGTTGTTTCAGGTATTGGACTCTTTGCTTTTTATGCTAAAGATGCTCCTAATATTAGCCAGGATCAATTGCAAAGTGGTGGTACATCTGGACTATACACTAATAATGGAAAGTTTTTACTTTCACTTGGCTCTGAAAAGAGAATCTACGTTAGAAACAAGGATATCCCACAACAACTAAAAGATGCCATTGTTTCTGTAGAAGATAAACGTTTTTATAAAGATCGTTTAGGTGTAGACCCTATCAGAATTGTTGGTTCAATGCTTACAAACGCTAAAAGTAATAGTATTGCTGCTGGTGGTTCTACTATTACACAGCAGTTAGTTAAGTTAACAGTGTTCTCAACTGCGGCTTCACAACGTACCTTGAAGAGAAAGGCACAAGAAGCATGGCTAGCTATGAAGGTACAACATGAATTTAGCAAGGATCAAATTCTAGAGTTCTACATTAATAAGGTATTTATGAACTACGGCAACTACGGAATGGGTACTGCCGCAAATTACTACTATAATAAGTCACTTAAGCAATTGGACTTGGCACAAACTGCTTTAATTGCAGGGATGCCTAACGCCCCTGTTGCTTATGATCCTTATCTATATCCACAAAAAGCTAGATATCGTCGTAACATTGTTTTAAAGACAATGCTTGAAAATGACAAGATCAATAAGAGTCAATACAATCAAGCTATCAATGAACCAATAAATAAAGGCTTGCGTCCTAGACATTCTAACAATGAATCTAAGATCAGAAAGATTGATGACCCATATATCAAGGAAGTTATTTCTGAAGTTAAGAGTAAAGGCTTTGATCCATATAACGATAATTTAAAGATTACTGTTAATATTGATCAAAAAGCTCAAAACAAGCTTTACAAGTTAGCAAATAATGGTTCTGTACCTTTCACTAATGACAAGATGCAAGTTGGTGCTACTGTAGTTGATCCTAATAATGGTCACGTGGTTGCCATCTTAGGTGGTCGTCACTTACCTTCTGTTCAATTAGGTCTTGACCGTGCTGTACAAACTGGGAGATCAACAGGTTCTTCTATTAAACCTGTATTAGATTACGGTCCTGCTATTCAATACTTGAATTGGTCAACAGCTAAGATGATTGACGATAGCAAGTACGTTTACCCTGGTACTAATATCCAGCTTTATGACTGGGATAACAAGTATGATGGTATGATGACCATGCGTAAGGCTCTAGAACAATCAAGAAACGTTCCAGCTGTTAAGACACTTGCTGAAGTTGGTGTAAAACGTGCTTCCGCATTTGCCCGTAGAATGGGTGTTAATGTTCCTGCAAGTTCTGGATTATCTGTTGCTATCGGTGCAAATGCTTCAAGCTTGCAAATGACAGGTGCATACAGTGCTTTTGCTACTATGGGTATCTACCATAAGCCACAATTTGTTTCTAAGATTGAAACTCCTGACGGTTTAACTAGGAACTATGATTCAAATGGTGTCCGCGTTATGAAGAAGTCAACAGCATACATGATTACTGATATGCTTAAGGGCGTTATCAAGCGTGGTTCTGGTACCAATGCTAAAATTGCTAACTTACATCAAGCTGGTAAAACTGGTACTGTTAAATATTCAGATGAAGATTTAGCTAAGTATCCTGGTTATAATTCAACACCAAAAGATTCATGGTTTGTCGGTTACACTAGATCATATGTAATGGGCGTTTGGACCGGTTACGATAATTTGAAGGATGGTACAATTTCTGGAGTCGGTCAGCAATCTGCTCAATTGTTATACAAGAGTATGATGACTTACTTAATGAACAATAAGCCAAACTTAGATTGGAAGCAGCCTAAATCAGTTGTAGGAGCTAAAATCGTTAATAACTCTAACCCACCTGAAGTTGCTACAAGTGGTGGTACTTGGCAATTATTTGTTAGAGGTCACGCTCCTGCCGGTGTTGGCAATAGTGCAACTAGCTACGATGAAGATGATGAAGAAACTGATTCAAATAATAGCGATAATACCAATGCTACTAATTCATCAGTAACAACTGGAAATAGCTCTTCTTCAAGTAGAGAAAATGGGTCTACTAATCAATCAAGTCAAAATCAAAGATCTTCTTCTCAACAAAGTCGAAACCAATCATCTGCATCATCTCAGGCACAAAGTAGTGCAACTTCGAGGTCTGAAAATAATAATGAACGTCGTGAACAAGAAAATTCTAGTTCAAACGATTAATAAACTTTTTAAGTCAAGCTGCAATTTGCGGTTTGACTTTTTGTTTGCTGTTTTTTTATTTTGTCTGCTGAAACGAAGTGGAAGCAGACTTTGTTTATTAAAAATAGATTTAGTAACAATTCACTTATTAAAAATATTGTCAAAAAAAGAAGCAATTGAAATCAATTGCTTCTAAAATTTATTTCTGAGAATTTAAATAAGAATACGGATCACCTTTTGCCCTTGAAGGCATTGTATAGCGGCCAAACAGGATCATTGCGTGATGTGTTTTAATCCATTCATCCTTCGGTAAAATCGATTCTAGCCTTTGTTCAACTTCATGAGGCGTTGCCTTTTCATCTACAATATGAAATTTCTTTGATATTCTTGAAACGTGTGTATCTACTGCAATTGCAGGAACTCCATATCCTTCAGCTAATACAACATTAGCTGTCTTCTCACCTACTCCAGGAAGAGTCATTAAAATTTTCTTATCCTTAGGAACTTGGCTATCATATTTATCTACCAGGATTTGTGCCATAGCCTTTAAATGTTTAGCTTTGGATCTATATAAACCAATTGTTTTGATTTCTTTCTCAATTTCTTCAATTGGTGCAGCCGCTAAACTTTCAGGTGTTGGAAAATCTTTACTAAATTGAGGCATTACACGGTTAACCATTTTATCTGTCGTCTGTGCGCTCATTAAAACAGCACATAACAAATGAAACTTACTATCCCAGTGTAATTCTCCTTTAGCATCTGGATAAAGAGATAATATCTTTTTTAAAACCTTACGGGCTTCATCATCACTTAACAATTTTTCTGTCATATTATCTATTCCTCTTTAAAAATCTCTCAACTTCATCTGGCGTTTTTAAATTATGTCTTTGCCAATTAAGTAAAACACGATCGATATATTTTAAAGAATACGCCTGTGATAATACTGCTTCTCGCAACGCTAATTCTATAATTTTTGGATCATAATGGTCAACATTAAGCCACTGAGCTAATTCTTCACGCTCAATTGGACTCAAATAACGACCAAATTCCACCTCCACTTTACGAGACAAATAGTTTAAAGAATTATTTTCCAAGTTATCTGCAACAGCAACAGTTTTATTTTTCTTTTTATCCTTAATCAAAATATTCTGATCGATATAACGATCCAAGGCATTATACAGTTTATTTAAACTATATTTATTACCTATTTTGTCTTGATCATCAGTTGTTTGCTCAATTGTTAAGTAATCACGATCAATTAATCTTTGAATTAAATTACCCACATCAGCAACTGATAAATTGGTATTAGCAGCTATCTTTTCATTAGATGGAAATGATTCGTCACGCTGATTAAAAGCTTCAAGTTGGATAATTACTAATAATTCTGCATCACTAATATTTAAACGAGGATAATAAGCTATTAGTCCATTCTGCAAAGTGGTAAACCCCAATGCACGGTAGTCATTAAATTGCAAAATTAGTTTTCCTTTCAAAAACAAAAGTTGAACTAACAAATAGTCCAACTTTTGTTTAAATATTTAATTGTCAAATGCTAATTAAGGTTGCATTCTGTTAATCAATCTTGGGAATGGAATTGCTTCACGAATGTGGTCAAGGTGACAAACCCAAGCAATAGTACGTTCAAATCCCATACCGAAACCAGAGTGAGGTACACCACCGAATTTACGCAAGTCAAGGTACCATTGGTAATCTTCAAGGTTAAGACCTGCATCCAAAATTTGTTGCTTCAAAACTTCGTAATTACCTTCACGTTCTGAACCACCAAAGATTTCACCATAACCTTCTGGTGCAATAACATCAGCACATAAGTATTCCTTAGGATTGTCAGGATTCTTCTTCATGTAAAATGGTTTGATAGAAGTTGGATAGTTAACGATAAAGACAGGACGATCGTATTGTTCAGAGATGTATCCTTCATCAGGTGCTCCGAAGTCATCGCCCCACTTGAAGTCTCGACCAGCATCTTGAAGCATCTTTACAGTATCATCATATGGAAGACGAGTAAAGTTACCTTCAGTAGTTGGACGAAGTTTTTCTGGATCTCTACCTAAAATCTTAAGTTCGTATTCGTTCTTATCCAATACTTGCTTAACCATGTAAGCCAAGTATCTTTCTTGGAGATCAAGAGATTCATCTTGGTGCATCCAAGCCATTTCTGGTTCCATCATCCAGAATTCAGTCATGTGACGGCGACCCTTTGATTCTTCAGCTCTAAATGTTGGGCCAAAAGTAAAGATCTTGCCGTATGCCATAGCACCAGCTTCACCGTATAATTGACCAGATTGTGATAAATATGCATCGTGGTCAAAGTAATCAACGTGGAATAATTGAGTAGTGCCTTCTGGAGCTGAGTGCATGAAAATTGGGGCATCAAACTTAATGAAGCCTTCCTTTTCAAAGAAGTCTACAGTAGCCTTAAACATAGTGTTTCTAATTTGCATAATTGCAAATGGCTTCTTTGATCTTAACCATAAGTGACGGTGGTCAAGTAAGAAGTCAACACCGTGTTCCTTATTACCAATTGGGTAACCTTCGTTGTTTGAAACTACCTTTAAATCAGTAATTTGAATTTCATAGCCAAAGTGAGAACGTGCATCTTCGTGAACAGTACCAGTAATGTAGAAACTTGCTTCTTGTCTAAGTGACTTAGCAGCTTCAAAAACTTCATCTGATACGTCGTTCTTACGAACTACCCCTTGGAAAAATGCAGTACCATCACGTAATTGCAAAAAGATAATCTTTCCGCTTGATCGTTTATCTGTAAGCCAAACATGCATCTTTACTTCTTCATCAACATGTTTGGAAGAATCTTTAATTGAAATCAATTCTGTCATAAAATTCCTATCCACCTTTTTATCATTTATACAATGTCCATAATACCAAAGTTTCTACAAATTATCGACTTCTGAGATATCATTTCCATTTTTAAATTCATATAAAGTATAACCTAGGTTGCCATTTTGCTTTTTATAAGCAACTTCCCAAACAGCTTCACCTTTGTACCAACCCAGATTGATATGATTAATTGTAGCATCCGAATGAGAAGATTTAAACTTATTTTTAATATTAGCTTCACTTACGCCTCTTTTAGCAGGATATAAGTAAGCTTTTTTAGAATTAGGCAAATAAATGAAGTAGTATCCTTTGCCTTTCTTATTTGTACCATTGATCGCATAACTACTTGTACCGCGATCCAAATGATAATACTTAGAGATATTAGTAATTGGAGTCTTGCTTTTAGCTAATTCAGCTATTCTTTGATCATTACCTCTACTTTTAGAACCTGCATAGTAAAAAATTGCAATACTTGCAAAAAAGGCAATAATAATCAAACCAATTACCCATGCTACAAATTTAATCGTTTGCCTTGTATCGTCTTGTATCATAACTATTTATTTCTTAACTTCTTTTCGCGTAACTTTTTCCACTTTTACAGGAATAGCCTTTAAAAATGCATCCCCATAATTCTTAGTCCATATCCTCGGATCCAAGATAACGAATTGACCATGATCATCTTCACCACGAATTAAGCGTCCCATTCCTTGTCTAAAGCGAATAATCGCACGAGGAAGGCTATCTTTTTCAAAGACGTTAATTCCCTGGTCCTCTAATTTCTTTTGCCTCAGGCGCACTTCAGGCTGATCTGGAGACTCAAATGGAAGACGTGCAGCAAACACAGTATCAATGCCGCAATCATGAAAGTCGATTCCTTCCCAGAAACTATCAGCTCCTATAATAATTGCTTTTTTAGCAATCACAAATCTTTTGGCAATTCGATTATTAGAACCTGACATCCCTTGAGCTAAAATCTCAAAGTCTTTTAATTCTGGTGCATTTAAGATTTCAGTAAAAACATCGTGAATTTTATCAAGATTGGTCATTAAAACTAATACATGATTTTTATCTGCCAAGTCATTGATCATAATCTGAGCAATATCTTTTTGATAATCTTCACTATCAGGATTAGGCATATTAACTACAGCAAAAGCTTCTAAATGTTTATCCATATTAAAAGTACTCTTACCGATATACTTAACTAAATTCATCTTGCCTAAAGCCAATTGACTGATTGCGTAATCAAAATTATGATTGCTAGTCAACGTAGCACTAACAAATGCAATATGGTTAAAACGACTATAAATCTGATTAAGAACATCACTTGCATCAAGCATTAACCAGTCTAAGTTTGTACTCAATGGGTCTTCTGGATTGGTGATCATTAGAATAAAACCATCTTGTGCTAAATTCTTTTGGTCAGATAATAAATCTGCTAATTGATAGCCTTTTTCAGAATAATAATCCAGACGATCAATTTGCTCAGTAATTTCACTTACCAATGCTTCAACATTTGCTAGCATTCGCTCTTGTTCATGATAAAGTTCAAATAGAATTTGGTTAGTCAATTCTCTAACTTCTTCCAGTTTCTGTTGGAACTTAGGTAATATTTGTTTAAATTGACTATCTTGATTAAACAATCCTTTACCTTGAAAACTAAGCTCAAGTGTTCCATTAGGTAAGTTAACTTTGTTAATAGCATTATCAAATTGTGCATATAACTGCTTCTGCAGTTCATTAATAAAGTTAATCAATTCCAAAATCTTAGGATCAAGCCTAGTCAATAAAGAATTGAGTTGCACATTATCATTAAACTGATTCTCTACACTATCATTTGAATAATATAGCAAATTACGCAAATGACTTAATACACCCCAAAGGGCTTCAAAACGCATTGAATCATTTCGAGAACTAATTACATTATCTGTAAAACGATGTGCCTCATCAATTACTAAATAAGGATTCTGACCCCAAATTGTATCCATATAATGGTTAGCTAAGTATGCGTGATTAGTAACTAGGATATCCGCTTCTTCTTGTTTACGCCGAGCTAAATTCCAAAAATCAACTTCCGCAAAACGGCTACCTACACGTGCATCCCCAGGATGTTGGATCTGGGCAAATAATGGTGCATTGTAATTAGTTAAATTTAACTCGTCTAAATCACCTGTTTTAGTTTTCGTTAACCAAACTAAAATCTGCATTTGTAAAATTAACGTTGGCTTATTAGGTGTCCCTTGAAAGATTGTTTGAACAAATCCATCTAGGTCAAGATACCGACTACTTGACTTAACCACTTCAGCTTTTAAATCAAGCTTAGTTACCTTTAACAACTGAGGAATTTCTCTTTCCATTATTTGCTCTTGCAAGACCTTAGTCGGAGTAGCAATTACTAATTTTCTTCCAGAATAAAGCTGGTAAGCATAGGCAAATAAATAAGAAAATGTCTTACCTGTCCCGTTAGGTGCTTCTACTAACATTGCCATTTTTTCAGGATTATTAATAAACTGATGCAAGTGATTAATTAAATCAACTTGAGCTCTACGGAAATGCAACTTTCCTTTAAACATCTTCCGTTTATCATTATCATTTTGCGGAAAGACACCATTTTCACCATGACTTTCAAAGTGATCAGTTTGCTTTTGCAAAATAATATTGCGCACTTGCATATATTCTGAAGGAAGAGGTCTTTTTTCTTGTCTCAAATTATCTGCAATTGTAGTAATCACCCATGATGTATCACGAATTAATCCATGTGACAAAGAGCTTAACGTATTAAGCGTTGCCTGAGGCAATGTCTCAAGCTGCTTAATAATTTTAATTAATAATACAGCTGTCCCATAAGCATCAGAATCAGCCTTATGAGGGTTTAAATGCTTAATTTCAAGCTGTGCAGTTAAATCACTTAGCTTATATGATGGCAATGTTGGAAAAGCAATTTTAGCCAATTCAACCGTATCAATTGCCTTATTAGTTAATGCATCATAGCCATGTTGCGTTAATTCATAATTCAAAAATGGCAAGTCAAAATCAACATTATGAGCTACAAATACAGTATCTTTTAGGATATCAATTATTTTAGGCGCATAAAAATCGAAATCTTTTTGTTTTTGCACATCTTCATTACTAATCCCAGTTAAATTAACAACAGATTGTGGTATTTCACGATGAGGATTAATCATAAAAGAATAGGTCTTAACAACTTGAAGATTTTTAATAATTGCACATCCAAATTGAATAATATGATGACCATTTTCTCGTTGAGTTCCTGTAGTTTCTAGATCAACTACAGCAAAAGTATCATTTGAAAATATTTTTGCCATCCTGCTCCTCCCTTCTTTGTTTACTTAACTTCTACTGCTTGTTTAGCATCAAGCAAGATTGAATACTTTCCTATTACTTTCTTAGTACTAAATTCATTTATTGCTCGTTCATACAAACGAAGCTGTCCGGTATACTTCTCTTTTAACAAATCGATTGATTTATCTAAATGCGATTTGTCAACATGATCAGTTTTGTAGTCAAACAAAATAATACCATTATTTGTAATAAAATAGCCATCAATCGTACCATGAACCAAAATTTTTGCATTCGCATCACTAAAATCATCAAATAAGGTTTTAGCAGAAAGCAGACTAGAAAAATCAACTTCTCGTTTTAAGTTCTCTGGCTTTTGCCAAAACTCTTTAGCAAATTCGCTATGAACAAACCACTCAATTTGATCTTTCTTAAGGCTAGAAACAATATCAGCATTTAGCTTTTTTTGATCAATCAATTGCTGAATTTCTTGATCAAGCTGCTCTTCACTTCCATTGCCTGTATAGTCATAATATTGCAAAATCAAGTGCGTTGCTGTACCAATCTCTGCTCCGGTAAATTTAGTTTGATACAAAAAGCTTGGCTTAGTATCAATCGGTTGTAAATATCGATTGGTTGAAGCTAATAAGTGTGAATTCTCTAATTCTGCTTCATCTGGATCATTGAAAGCTTTCTTAATTTCAGAAACGGCTTGATAAGCAGTAGTCGCACTTGCATCTTTAAATGGATAATCAAATTGATAAAGCTTCTCAGTAGTTTCTGTCAGCTTCTTAATTTCTGCTTCGCCATCTTCATGCTTTTCTTTATCTTCACCAATAAAACTATCTGTATTTAGATCCTCATCTGAAAAATCAACAAATAAAATTGGCTGGCTTTGGTCAAGTGAATTAGTAATATCAGTGATTCTCATAGCTACATGACGATCAAAGGCCAGGGCAGGTCCCATAAAGCTCAACGGAGTTGTAGCAGATAATTTATCTGCTAGTGACAATTGTCCTTGTCGATCCAGTTTAGTAGACCATTCTTTGACCTTTTTATCAAAACTAGGGATATCACCAACTAAAATCAATTTTTGCTTGGCTCTCGTTAAAGCAACATAAAGAACACGTGCTTCTTCTTCAAGCAGTTGCCTTTTCTTAGTTATATTACCCATTGCCTTAACCAATGAATCAATTCGGTAATGTTCTTCTCTTAAAGTAACACCCAAACTTTCAGCATTAATGACATAATTGCCATTTAAGTCTCTTAATTGATACTGATGGTGCATCCCTAAATAAAAGACTATTGGAAACTCCAACCCTTTAGAACCGTGAATTGTCATTAACCTTACTGCGTTTCCAGCTTCTTTAGTCAAAAGCGGCTGGGCTAAATCCTTTTGGCTTTGACGCATTCTGTTAATGAAGTTAATAAATTGATAAAGTCCTTTAAAGCCTGCACTCTCATAAGAAGTGGCTCTTTCATAAAGTGCTTCTAGGTTAACGCGGCGCTGTTCCCCGTTAGGCAAGGCAGTCATGATTTCCAAAAGATTGGTTCTCGTATAAATACTCCAAATCAATTCAGAAATACGATGCGTAGTAGCAAAATCACGCAGTGATGCTAATTGATTTAAAAAGTCTTTACACTTATCGCTGAGTTCATCCCCCACACCAACATATGAAGTAAGTGCACTATAAAAGCTGCTGTTCTTACTCTTAATTCGAATCTTAGCCAAATCCTTTTCGCCAAAATTAAACAATGGTGATCGTAAAACAGTAACCAGAGGAATATCTTGATCAGGATTATCGATAATTTTCAGATAATTCATAATCACAGTTAATTCAAAAGTTTGGAAGTAATTCTCGGCATCCGTTACAAAAAGAGGCACATCTTGCTTAGCGAATTCCTGCATAATCTCCAAATTATCGCTGTGACTTCTAGTCAAAATAGCAATATCGCTGTATCTCATCTCGCGCATTTGTCCGCTTTTACTGTCAAAGACTTGCATATGCTCTTTTTTTAATTGCTTAATTCGAGCTAAAACCATTTGAATTTCTGAAAAATCGACCTTATCGCTGTCTTCTTTTTCTCCTCTTTCTTTTTTGTGAATTATTACTTCACTTGCTTTAGGCAAATTATCTGGATAATAACTAGCTCCAAATACTAATTGACCTTCTTTTTGGTAATCAATCCCACCAAAATTAGAACTCAGAATGCTATCAAACAAATGATTTACAGTACGAGTAACAGGCTCAGTTGATCTAAAGTTATCAGAAAGTAAAATTCGTTCTTCGTGTTCATTCTCTTTTTGAGCAAAATCATGATATTTTCTTAAGAACAAACTTGGTTCAGCTTGTCTAAAACCGTAAATAGACTGCTTTACGTCCCCAACCATAAACAAGGTATTTTTACCAGTTTTTCTAACCTGTTGGATAATGTTTTCCTGTAAAGCGTTAATATCCTGATATTCATCAACCAAGATTTCTTTAAATTTATTTTGATAAAACTCTCTAGCCATCTGTGAGCTAGAAGTATCCTGACTAAGAATTCGATATGCTAATTGCTCCATATCGCTGTAATCTATTAAATTCTCGTCACGCTTTAATTTATTAAAGCGATCGATCAAAGCTATTTCAGCTTGAGCAATTGCAGAGACAACCTTCTGACCATCATGCATTACTTTTACTTGTTCTTTTTCATCAGTTGCATAAAAAGCAGTAAAGGCATCAAAAACTTGGCTTTTAGCTTCATCTTTTAGTTTTTGTAAATCGCTATAAAATTCTAAAATGTCTTCGTCCCATTTATTAGATTTACGATAGCGACCTGTAAAAATGCAAGAGCGCAACAAGTCTCTTTGCTCATCATAGGCCTTATCAGAAGTCAGTGCTGCTAAAAAATTATGCAAATTTTGTGCAAATAAGCTGAAGTCTTCTCTAACTTTTTTCAGCTCTTTAGTTTCAAAAATAGTCTCTTCTAAATATTTGTTAATCTTATCTTCTAATTCAGTAAAACTATCTAACAAATATGGCTTAATCTGCTTCTGCCATAACTGTGACTGGGTAATTTCGCTGCCTGTTTCATATATTTGGGGTAATTGTTTTAACCAGCTAAGATATTCAGGCTTAGCCATCGCATAGTTGTAAAGATCCAATAATAAATCTCGAGGACTATTTGCATCCCTATCACCAGCAAAATTATCATAAAAACTTCTAAAATTAGAGTCTTGCTTAGTTAAAAATTCTCCTTCAACCTCACGCAAAGCACGCTCTTTCAATAAAGCAGCTTGCGTTTCATCAGTAAGAATTTGAAAACTAGGATCTAAATCTACTGAATAATAGAAACGGTGAATCACTTCAAGACAAAATGCATCAATAGTTGAGATATTTGCAGTATCAACTTGATTCAATTGTTCTCTTAAATATCTACGATTAACCCCAGGCTTAGTCAATTCCTTTGTTAAAGCATTTTTTATTCTCGTCTTCATTTCTTCGGCAGCAGCCTTAGTAAACGTAACAACCAGTAATTCACTTACTTGTGTTCCTGCCAAAATTTCTCTTAAGACCCGCTCAACCAAGACAGTAGTTTTACCACTACCAGCTGAAGCCGAAACTAAAATGTCGTGTCCGCGATCATTAATCGCCTTTTCCTGCTCTTTAGTAAATTGTGGCAAAATTAGTCCTCTCTTCCTAATCGCTCTTTAATTTTAGTTAAAAGATCTTTCTTCTTCATGTTGCTAATTTCATGGTATTGATTCTGTCTAAGCATAGCATCAAAGAAAAAGATGTCTTTAAAGTCTGAGTAAGTCAGAGCACTTTGCGACTTACCATATTTATATGGATTCAAGCTGATCTTGCCTGAAAGAATTTGACTTGATGCCTCTTTGATTAGATATTCATCGTATTCCAAAAGCAATTTGATTTCATCTTCACTAAAATTACGATTTGCGGGCAAACTAAAGCCGCCCCTAGCCTTAGTTTTAACCCCAGAATAAAGCTCAGAAGCTTGGCTAACGCTTCCATTTAGTAATGGTTCAGCCTCTGTCAAAATATCTGGATCATTACTGATAATTCCGTTATACATTAATTTAGGCTTACTATCTGTTGCAGCTTGCTTAAGATTCATAGAACCATCAATCAATTTATTACTGTTTAATCGTTCCAGTTGTCTAGTAACTGTCTGATAAAATGCTCCTAATAATGATAATTGATCATCCCCAGCAAAGAATTGACCATTATTAGCTAAAACATCCAGATAAGAAATCATTTGCAGTGAAATCCCATTATAGAACATCCCCAAATCAAACTTTTTAGCAGAAGATTTATAGTCAATAACTTGTGCTAATACCTGATCTTTATCTGCAAATTTAGCTAAATCTACACGGTCCATTTTTCCGCGCAAATCAACTCGGTGATTACCTGATAAATCTGGCACACCAAAACTTAATCCTTTAAGACGCTCACCTACACCAAAACTTAATTCAGAATACTTAGCTCTAAGCGGTGTTTTTGTTAGTGATCTGCGCCAATTATGAGCTACCTTAGATGTTGTATGATCTAAGCACTTAAATAAATACTGATTGAAAGGATCATTCATTAGCTGTGCATATTTTCCTTCATCTTTCATGACCTCTCTAACAGAATTAAGCATATTTTCTAGTTCAATACTATTAAGATCTGCCAAATCAAGATGTTGCTTATTAAGCTGCTTTACCAGACGATCAAAAGTTTCATGGAAATAGTTACCCACTTGAATGACATCAAATTCATTTTCAAAACGACGCCGCAGCTTTAATCCATAAGTTAAGAAGTACTCATACGAATTTTCATAAAAAGTTTCCAGCTGTGATACTGATGAATTCAGATTTTCACCATATAACTTGGTAGCAAGTTCTTGACCAATATCTTCTGGTTGATTGTCAAATTGACTGGCATCTAAAACAGACTTTGTTTTTTCTGGCAATACTTTTTGTGTAAATTGAAGCAATTTAGTTACTGCAGAAGACTTAGCTAATGAATTCAGATAAGCTAAATATCCTAAACTAGCATCTGCATTAGTAATAAACGACAATAAATCCTGCAATTTTTCTGGTAAATCATGCTGTTCAAATTCTTGAGCACCATAATCACTGAGCCGTTTGTAATAAATAGAAGGATCCAGCGTTTCATTTGAGGCATTTAATACAGGATACGACACATATACACGATCCTGTGCTAAAGCAAGTGATAATCCAAATTGATAGTTTTGATCCAAATTATTTAGTTGTTGGTTATCTTCCAAATATGAATCGGAACTAAAGCTGTTTTGCAGTTGAGTCAAGTTTTCAGTGGTTAAAAAGCCTGGCATTTTTTGAATAGCAGGTAAATTACCGCTAGTAGCACCAATAATGAAAACTTGCTTGTATCCGCTAGTTTGAACCATTCCAATTTCAGATAAGTTAACTGCATCAAGCGTTGAAGGAATTTGCGAAAAATTAGCTTCTTTAAATGCATTAATCAGCATGTTAAAGAATTCGTCCATATTAAATTTTTCAGGATTGATCATTAAATAGTCACTAAGCAGTTGAATTAACAAATCCCATAATTGCTCTGGCTGTTGAGCTTGTTGCAGATCGCCAGCTTCATTAGCATCATCACGCCATTTTTCTAGTCTTGCAGCTATGCCATTTTCAGTTAAAAAGTCGAAAAAGATGGTTAATGCCTTTTGACTGTTTTCTTCTTGGGATAATTTTTCAAATAAGTTAGTTACTTTATCAACTAAATATCCACGCAATTGATCAATCTTAGCGACTTCCTCATCCATTTTGTCTAGTCGAATAACTTCAGCATCCACAAAATCAGAGAACTTTTTACGCCACAAACCATGGTTAATACCGTGAGCTAACACAAAATTTTCTAGTTCATCAACATCATGAATGTATTCGGCTTCTTCTTTATACCACGATGGAATAAGCAAATGTGTTTTTAAAATAGCTAACATGCTAGAAGTTGTAAAAGGATTAGCCTTTAAATCATGCAAATTAAACAGGTTTTCGATCAACACAACCAAAGGGTGGTATTTCATTTCCTGCTGCAAGTCATTGAAGAATGGAATCTTATTTTGTCGTAAAATTGGCGTTAAATAAGTTTCATATTCCTTTAAATCCGGCGCTAAAATCAAAAAATCATGATAACGATAATTGCTCAAAGCCACTTGCTGATAAATAGTTCGTGCTACAAAATATGCTTCCGCATAACGTGAATCTGCTTTAATAAGTTGCACTTGATTCAATTCATCAGTTTTTGAAATTGCCTCGGTCCACAAACTATTTAAAGTTTCGCGCTTAGTAGGTTTGGGTGAAAGTGGATAATTTTCAACCGTATAATCCATTTTTCTTTCTTGTAAAAATGAAGTAAATCGGTCGATCGTTTGCTGGATTACGTAATCATAGTCACCTTCCTCAGCTTGCGGATTAATATCACCTAATCTAGTTTTAAAAGCTAACACTACATTCTTAGCCTTACGCATCAACAATTTAATAGTTAAGGTTTCTTGCAATGAAAAATGCGAAAAATCGCAGAAATAAAAGCTGGCATTGTCCAAAGCCTTACTTTTAGCTAAAATCTCATTCAATTGAACTTGAACTTCATTTTTAGTTGAAAATTTACCAGCTATTTCTTTAATGAAAGCATCGTAAATTATGCGTAAGTCATGAACTTTGCTTTTAGTTTCTTGATCTAGACTATCTTTATCAATATCATCCAAGTTCACATTGCCATCATAAATTTGCAAAATAGTGCTATATAACTGATTGATCAATCCAGTATTTGAATTCTCAAAAATTGTCAGCTTATCTTTTTCTTGTTCTACAATATGCGTCAATAGCATTGCACTAGCTGCATCATCTAGCTGTATTGGCAACCCCTGCTCTGCATCTTTTAAGAAAAACCAAGCAAGACGAGAAAAAGAAAGAACGTGCAAATTTTTTACTGCTGTCTCACTTTGATTTTTACTGATTGCAAGTTTATTAATTGCCCTAACTTCTGTGGTAAACTTAATATGATTAGGAACAATGATAAAAGTTTGTTTTTCTGGATGCTGCTGATAATTTTGCACTGCTTCTTCCAGAATTTTTTCTTGTAATGGGTCGGTTTGTCTTCCTGTTAGAATTTTGATCATTTGTTCGTACTCCTTGTTTAATATTTTAGCATAACAAGGTTTTAACTTTTATTAAATCTATTTTAAGGATGATTGAATATAATGAAGTGTAGTTTTTTAGCTCATGGAAAAGTAATTATTATCGGTGAACATTCTGTCGTTTATGGCTATGACGCTTTAGCAATGCCAATTAAAGCTTTGCATATTAAAACCACGGTTGAAGATTCCGATCAAATGTGGATGGACACTGCACGCTATCATGGTCCCTTTTTTGATGCACCAGATGAATATGATGGCCTTAAATATGTAGTCAAAACCATGCGTGAAAAAGCAAATAGTACGCAACCTTTAAAAATCACTTACACAGGTGAAATTCCTATGGAACGTGGCTTTGGCTCAAGCGCTACAGTTGCACTTGGCACAACAAGAGCTTTAAACAAATTTTTCGATTTAAACTTAACAGAACAAGAAATTATGGCAGTTACTAACCATGCTGAAATGATTAATCATGGTAAGGCATCTGGCCTTGATGCTGCTACTGTTAATTCAGATTACGTAGTCTTTTTCAATAAAAAGATTGGGCCTAAGATGCTCAAAGCTAAATTAGGAGCCACTCTTTTAATTATGGATACAGGACAATTGGGCAATACCAAAAAAGCTGTAACTCAAGTAAGATCATTATTAGATCAATCTGAAACAGCTCAAAAGAATATGAAGCGTTTAGGCGAATTAGCTGATATAACTAAGCAAGCTTGGCTTGATCAAGATGTTCCAACAGTAGGCAAAGTGTTTAACGAAGCACAAGAAATTTTGCATTCTTTCAATATCTCTACAGACAAGATTGATCAATTGCAAAAAATCGCCCTAGCAAATGGAGCTTTAGGATTTAAACTTTCTGGTGGCGGTTTAGGTGGTATTACCATCACCTTATGTGAAAACAAAGAAATTGCCAATAATATAGCAGACAAGTGTAAAGATATCATTAGCAACAGCTGGATCGAGGAAATTTAATGACAAAAACTGCACGAGCACATACAAATATTGCCTTAATCAAATACTGGGGTAAAAAAGACGCTACTTTAAGAATTCCATTAATGTCAAGTTTATCAATGACGCTTGATGCTTTTTATACTGATACTTCTATTGAAAAAGCTAAAGATTCAAGTGAATTCTATTTGAATGGTAAAAAGCAATCTATTACTGACAGTCAGCGTGTTTTTAACTACATCAAAATGTTGCAACATAAATTTAATCTTGAAGAAGAAAATTTAGTAATTAAGTCTATTAACCATGTACCAACTTCTGCTGGTCTTGCTTCTTCAAGCTCTGCTTTTGCAGCACTTGCCGCAGCTTTTTGTGCCTACTATAATATTGACGCAGATAAAACTTTGTTATCGCGTTTAGCCAGAATCGGCTCAGGCTCTGCCAGTCGTTCTATTTTTGGTGGATTTTCTATTTGGCAAAAAGGCGACTCAGATGAGAGCTCTTATGCATATGCTTTAGATGAAGATCCAAAAATGGATTTACAACTTTTAGCAGTTGAATTAGACACTAAGCAAAAAAAGATTTCATCAACTCGCGGAATGAAGGATGCTCAATCTTCCCCATTTTTCAAGCCATGGATTGCACGCAACGAACTTGAATTAAACAAGATGATTGAAGCAATAAAAAATAATGATTTCACTGCCTTAGGTGAATTAGCTGAACTTAACGCTAATGAGATGCACGCGATTAACTTAACTGCACAACCAGAGTTTACTTATTTTGAACCGGATACCATTCGCGCTATAAAATTAATAGAAAATTTACGTGAACATGGAATCGAATGCTACTATACTATTGATGCTGGTCCAAATATTAAAGTACTCTGCCAATTAAGAAATAGAAAAGAAATTATTGAAAACTTTGAGTCAGAATTCAATAATGTTAATATAGTGAGTGCAAGTTTTGGTCCCGGAGTTACTTATTTGGACTAATTTGTACATATAAAGTTTTAGATTCGAGGATTTAGTTCTTTTGATAACAGAAAAAGCACCTGGAAAGTTATATATTGCCGGAGAATATGCAGTTTTAGAGCAGGATTGTCCTGCCGTTTTGGTTGCAGTGAATCAATTTGTACGCGTTTCAATTACGAAAAGCAAAACTTCTACTGGATTAATTCACTCTAAGCAATACTCACAAGATTCTATCCATTGGGTTCGTCAAGGCTCCAAGATGGTAATTGACAACCGTGATAATCCATTTGAGTATATTTTGTCTGCAATCTCTTTTACAGAACAATACTGCATTGAACAAAACATTAAGATGAAAGTATATGATCTGCATGTTAATTCAGATTTGGATTCTGCCGACGGTAAAAAATATGGTTTAGGCTCTAGTGCTGCCGTTACAGTAGCCACTGTTAAAGCTATTTTGCATTTTTATGGCGTAAAAATGAGCAATGAGCTTGTTTATAAGCTCTCAGCTATCTCCCACTATTCTGTTCAAGGTAATGGTTCTGCAGGAGATATTGCTGCTAGTGTCTACGGCGGCTGGTTAGCTTACCAAACCTTTGATAAGCCTTGGCTTAAACATGAACTTGATAAAAAGACTTTGTCTGAAGTAGTTAATGAAGCTTGGCCTGGTTTAAAGATTCAATTGCTCAATCCACCTAAGGATATGAAATTGATGATTGGTTGGAGTCAAAAACCAGCTTCTACTTCTCGCTTAGTTGATGAAACTAATGCTAATAAAGCTGCTTTAAATATGGAATACAAGAATTTCTTAGCTGATTCCAGAGCATGTGTTCTAAAGATGATCGCTGATTTTGAAGCAAACGATATTTCATTAATTAAAAAGCAAATTCGTGCTAACCGTAAGTTATTACAACACTTTGCTAAAATTAACCAAATCGCTATTGAAATTCCTCGTTTGACTCAATTAATCAAAATTGCGGAAGACTTTGGCGGAGCTGCTAAGACTTCTGGTGCAGGTAATGGTGACTGCGGTATCGTGATCACCGACTCTAATACTGATGTTGCTGCTCTCGAAAGTGAATGGCGTCATAATGGCATCTTACCTCTTAATTTTAGAGTGCACCAAATTAGTCTAGCTCACTAATGGAGAAACTACATGTCAATTAGATCTGAAAGAAAAGAAGAACATCTGAAATTAGCTCAGATGTTTTTTAATGAGAAAAAATATAATAGCTTTGATCAACTGCATTTACTTCGCCCTGCTTTGCCCGAAACCAAAGTTGATACAAAAATATTAGGAGTAGAAATGTTCAAAAAACGCGTTTCTGCGCCTTTTTTTATCAATGCAATGACCGGTGGCTCACAAAAATCCAAAGTTGTTAATCAAGCTTTAGGTCACGTAGCTGCTAAAGAAAATATCGCCTTAGCCCTAGGATCAGCAAGTATTCTTACTAAAGAAAAAAATCAGTTAGATAGCTTTTATGTAGCTAGAAATGAAGATCCTGATGGTGTTTTACTGGTTAATATTAATCCAGAAACACCTGTTAATGCTGCTAAGCAAATCATTCAAGAATTACAAGCAGATGCATTGCAGATTCATCTCAATACTGTTCAAGAAATTGCCATGCCTGAAGGCGATCGAAATTTCTTATGGCTAAACCATATTAAAGAAATGCGCGAGCAAATTGATCTTCCAATTATCATTAAAGAAGTTGGTTTTGGACTAGATCAAAAGACAATTAATACCCTAAAAAACATTGGTATTCAATACTTTGACGTTGCTGGTAGCGGTGGTACAAATTTTGCTCAGATTGAAAATGCCCGTAATTCAAGAGACGTTTCATATCTAGAAGACATTGGTATCCCTACTGTTATTTCGGCTTTAATGGCAAAAAAAGAAGACGTCAACTTTATCGTCTCAGGCGGTGTACGCAATCCTTTAGATGTTTTAAAAGGATTGGCACTTGGTGGACAATACGTTGGCATCTCTAATGTCTTTTTACAAGAATATAACCAAAATGGCACTGATGGACTAGAACAACTCATCTCTTCTTGGAAAGATGAATTAGCTGCTTTAATTGCAATTTATGGGCAACATAGCTTAGCATCTGTACCTCAAATCAAAAAATATTACGATTTACCTTTAAAGAGTCAAATCGATCAACTGCTTTAAATTTTTTGACTAGAAATGATCTCTTCATGTCTTTTGATATGTTCTATTCGTTCATCATCTTGTGAGATCAATAATAAGAAAATTGCTTCAATCATGGTAAACGCTGCTACTCTTGAGAAGTAATACTGCGTTTGTAAAACTGTTTGTCTTACTGCTGTTTGCAAATGATAATCTGCCTCTAAAGCGATAGGTGAATCGGCTCTATTAGTAATCGCAATTACTTTAATTCCCTGTTTTTTAGCAACTTTAATTTGTTTAAGCAATGCGGCAGATTCGCCGGAATTAGAAATCACCAGTAGACAGTCTTGATCAGTCAAATTCATACTTTGAGCAATTGCAGTTTCGACATTGCCGCCTGAAGCCATCGCAAAAATGCCAATTTGATTAAATTTATAAACAGCGTCCTCAGCTACAGGATATGTATCCCCTTCCGCTGAAACCTGAACTATCTTGCTAGTAGTTAATAAGTCGAGTACTTTCTTTAATACGTGACTATCAACATTAGTTAAAGTAGCCTCTATTTCTGCTACTTTATTATTGCTTATCTGCTTTAATGCAGCTTGTAAGTCATCCTTTACAATTTCTTGTAAAGAATGGCTTTTTTCATTGCCAGAAACTTGAGCTAATTGAATCTTTAGATCATGAAAGCCTGTTAAGCCAAGATTATGACAAAAACGCGTCACTGATGCACCACTAACTGCAGCATTTTGAGCCAATTCAGAAATGGTACTATTTACAATCTTTTCTGGATCAGCCAATACTTGTTTAGCAATTTTCTGATCACTTTGCGACATGGCTGGTAATTCGCTATAAATTCTATCGATTATTGTTGTCATGTTGTTCACTTCCTAGTTAAAAGTATATCATGTGTAAATTATTTTCACATTTATTTTAAAAATGTAAATATTTTTATTGACTGTAAATCGGTTTCAGTATAATATTATTCATGTAAATTAATTACACAAATAATTACTTAATGAAATTTATTTACGAGGTGATTCTTATTACTACGATAAGTGAATTAGCTTTAAGCAAAATTAAACCTAGAATGACTGTTAGTTTAGGTGGCGGTCACAATGTATTTAATCTTGCTCAAGCTATTAAAAAAGCAAAGCCAAATATTCAGCTTTGCTCTCCTTCTGAATTAACTAGACTAAATTGCCAAGCTATCGGATTAAAAGTCGATTCATTAAATGACACTGATCATATTGATTTAGCTTTTGATGGTTGTGACAGCGTTGATTATAATTTCGATGCTTTAAAAAGTGGCGGCGGCATCCATCTATATGAAAAAATAGCAGCTCAAATGAGCGATGAATATATATTGCTATTACCTGCCGAAAGAATTACTAAAGAATTATCTAGTAAAGTCCCATTGTGTATTGAGGTTGCACCGCCAGCAGTAAGACAAGTAATCAAAGCTGGTGAAGCTATGGAATTAAAGATGCAAATTCGCCAAGGAGAAAAAGTAGCATCCCTTGCTAGAAGTCCACAAGGCAATTTACTCGTTGATGCTTTTACCAGCACATGGAACGATATAGATAATCTGGTTTTAAAACTTAATAACAAAAATGGTGTGGTAGCTACATCCTATTTCAAAAACTTAGTTACCTCACTAATTACTACAGATAAACAAAATAATGCAATTGAAATAAAGAAAGGTGAACTAAAATGACAAAATATAATTGGGGAATGATTGGTACTGGTTGGATCGCACATGAGATGGCTGATGCTTTAAATGCTGTTAATGGCGAAGTTTATGCTGCTACAAATGCTAACGAAGAAATGCTTAAAAAATTCGCTGAAGAAAAGCACGTCAAGAAAATTTATACTGATCCTGATGAAATGATCGCCGATCCTAATATCGACATTATTTACATCGCTACTCCTCACACCTTCCACTATGACTACATTAAGAAAGCTTTAAACGCAGGCAAGCATGTCTTTTGTGAAAAAGCTATTACTGTTAACGCACGTCAATTTGATGAAGTAGAAAAATTGGCTAAAGAAAAAGGTTTAATTTTAACCGAAGGCTTTACTCTTTACCACATGCCAATTTACAAGAAAGTTACTGATTTAATTAAATCCGGCAAATTAGGTAAGATTAAGATGATCCAAGTTAACTTTGGTAGTTTGAAGGATTACGATCCTAAGAACCGCTTCTTCAACAAAGATTTAGCCGGTGGTGCTTTACTTGATATTGGTGGCTACGCTACTGCTTTTGCTAGAACATTTTTAGATGAAAGTCCTGAAAGCATTTTAACTACTGTTAAGTTCTTTGAAACTGGTGTTGATGAACAATCAGGTATTATCATGAAAAATACTAAGGACCAAATGGTCGTTATGGCATTATCAATGAGAGCTAAGCAACCTAAACGGGGTGTAGTTTCTGGTACCAAGGGTTATGTTGAAATTAACCAATATCCTCGTGCTACAGAAGCTGACATCACTTATACTGCCAGTGCTCATGAAGAAACACATGAAAAGCTCACTGCTGGTGACAGTGACAAGGCTTTACAATACGAAGTTGCTGACATGCAAAGATATATTGATCAAGGTCATGATGATGGTCAATTACAAATGTCCCACGACATTGCTCATATTTTGACTAGTGTAAGAACTTCATGGGGTATGAGATATCCTTTTGACGATGAAAAATAATTAGTCGCAGTAAATCAAAAAGACAGATGCAAATGCATCTGTCTTTTTAACATAATCTAAAATATTTTAAGCTAAATCAAGCAAGCGTAAAATTTCTTTTTGCACTGCACTCTCATTAACTTGACCCAATAATTTGGTCAGCCGCCATCTTGGCTTCTTTTAACGCTGTAGATGTCGCATAACTACGTCCAGCATATTTAAGCATCCCTACATCATTGCCACTGTCACCAAAGGCAACCATTTCACTTGGTTTTATACCTAATTTCTTACTCAAATATTCCAGCCCAACTGCTTTATTCATACCCTTTGTTTGCATATCAATGGAATCAGCTGCACCAGATACAAAACCAATTTCAGGATATTTCTGTTTTAATTGCCCTAACACAATTGGCATTTCATCTTCTGGAACAGTTAAACTGATCTTGAAAATACGATCATCAATTTCATCAAATGAGTCAACCGTTTCTAAATGCTCCACATACTTTTTCATTTCTTGGATATAAGCTGGATCGTTGCTCTTTTTAATGTATGCACTGACTAATCCCATGACAATTGCAGGATAATGATATTCATCTGTAATCTTAAGCAGAGCTTGATATAATTCATCGCTTAAAGCATCAACATGTAAAATTTGTCTTCCCTTAGCTACCAAAGCACCATTTTCTGCCACAAAATAAATTTGATCTACTACATCAGGAAAACGCGTCATTAAATTAGCATATTGATTACCACTAGCTACTACGAACTTAATGTCCTGCTTGCGCATTTCTTCAAATTCACGCTTAAAGATTTCACGATCATAATCTTTAGCATCATTAAGCCATGTACCATCCATATCTGTTGCAATTAATTTGATCATTTTCTCAACCCTTTTGGATAAAAATTCTTCAATACTTGATTACCAGCAATTTTACCAAAACTAAAAATCATGTCTTTGTAGCTCACTAAAACAAATCCACGCAAATCACTGTTCACTTTAATAGTTTCACCATGCAAATAGTCCTGATACTCTTTATCATTAACTAAATCAATAACTCGCTCTTGTTTAACTTGACCTAATACTTCAGCTAATTGATGACCTGGCTCGAATCTCTTTTTCTTTAAAACACCGAATTCAACACCATTATTTAAAATATGAAGTTTAGTCTTGCCATTAAATTCGATAGCAGGCACAAAAACATGGTCATTACTTACTAAAGCCTTTTTACGCCAATCTGCCAACTCTTCTGGTAAATTAAATTGATCTACTACTTCACCAACTAGTTCTTGTTCGTTTTTATTCAAACGTAAAGCAGTACGCTTATTTTTCTTGTTTTTACGTTTTTTTTCAGCTACTTGTTTAACCTGACCAGGCTTTTGCAAAATTGCCGCAAATTGTCCCTCGCCAACGCCGTCTTGTGGCCAAAAGCGTAGTGTTTTCTTTAAATCAGAATTGTCATTGCCCCATTCTGGATGTCCTGCACTAATTCGCTCATCCTTTATTTGACTATCTAAAATAGAAAAGCCATATTCCTTAGTTAACCAATCGACAATCTTTTCATCTTCTTCTGGCGCAAACGTACAAGTTGAATAAACTAAGCGACCACCAGGCTTAAGCATCTTTACTGCTTCATTTAAAATTGTCTTTTGTCTCTCACTACAAGTTAAAACATAATCTTGTGACCAATATTCAATTGCTTCAGGATTTTTTCTAAACATCCCTTCCCCACTACATGGTGCATCAACTAAAATCACATCGAAGAATTCAGGGAAAGCTAATGAAAGGTTCTCTGGTGATTCATTAGTAACTAGCGCATTACTAATGCCCCAGCGTTCTACATTTTCACGCAATATTTTGGCTCTTGAAGTTGAAATTTCATTAGCAACAAGCAAACCCTTATTTTTTAATTGCTCACCTAAAGCAGTAGTCTTACCACCTGGAGCAGCGCAGAGATCTAAAACATTTTCTCCTGGTTTAACAGTGCTGATTGCTGCAGGAAACATAGCAGCTGGATCTTGGGAATACACATAGCCACTAACCCATTCCGGATCATCGCCGCTAATTTCACCATAATAAGCATGATCAATTTCAGGTACTTGATCATCCAAACTGTATGAAATATTAGTCTTGTTCTTCAAAGTATTAACCCTAAATGCTTTTTTGCTATTTTCATTTAGCGCAGAAAACATAGCTTCTGCCTGTTGATCGCCAAGTAATTTACGATATTTTTCTTTAAAGTCTTGTGGTAGATTTAACAATTTTTCTATCCTTTCTCCTTAAACGATAAATCGTTATGCAGAATGCAATTACGAAGATAATCCATGCACTTATTAATGTAATAATCAATGTGCTGTGTGCAGAATAAAAGGCATGATATCTTAAAAAGAAGTACGTAAAGATACCTAAGACGCCTTCTATCATAAATAAGCGTACGCTTTGATTGATCATCCAGTTACGCAACAAATCCCCGTGCAAGTGCGTTAATTTAGCTTGTCGCTTAATCAAAATAGCTAATAATACATTGCTACCAATACCAACTAATGCAGCAACAATTAACATTAAAACATCCGGTACAATTGACCAACGATCACGGTGATGTTCTTTTACAAAAGAAGGGACATGTAATTGGGCATGATAATGTTTAGCGATTTTATTAATCACATTAGGTGCGCCATCAACTACTATCCGATAGTTTTTCAACTGATCTTGAGCAGTAGGTTGATCAATCCCAGTACTTAAATAATACTTATCCATTTCTACCTGAGGATAATCTTTAAACTCACCAATTACTGAATAATAATTTTGCCCCCACACAACGTACTTATTATTTTGGACTTCTAATAAATTAACCTTAGTTGCTGGACCTAATACTGCAAAAGAAACTTTTCCTTTAAAGTCATCTGGAGAAAAGTAGCGTCCCTCTTCTGTAGGCAAACTCTTAACTGTATGATTTGCCCACACCAAAACCTGCTTTTTCTCATAGTTGCTATCAAGGTGTAATTGCAACTGGTGATTTGCATAATTTTTATCTAAATAGCGCAAAAATGAACTAATCTTTTGTTTACTGTTAGTTCTAAAATAGCGCGTATTATTTGTTAATCCATGTGCTTCAAGTAACTCATCCGCATGACCTGAATCAATATTAGATAGCATTGTTCCCATTCCTAAGAATGCTAATAGCGGAATGATAAGTAAAATAATTTTTTTAAAGTTCATTATCTATTTCAAATATCCGTTCATCAATAAAATCAAAATTCTGAAATGAATGATTTATTTCAGCTAATTCCGGTGTCTTTTTAAACCAATGACGATCCCAAAATTCTCGTGAATTTGTTGCCCCGTCTTGTTCTCCTATAAACAATAAGTGACTTGATTTATTATACTTCTGCCAAGCACTAACTGCTTTCATATCGCTTTGACCAAAATTAGGTGCCCAAGAACATAAAATCAAATCAACGTCGCGATACTTTTCTATTGCCTGAGTAGCTGGCATATCTAGCACCTTATGAAATGGCTGTGAGCCTGTCTTTGACGTCTTAGCCCATTCTAATGAATCTGTACTAATTGTCTTTATACCTACTTCTTCAAGCGCCTCAGACCAATAAGCATTTCCTGCCATGATCTCCAGTGCCTTTTTAACCCCAAGCTTTTCTTTAATTAAGCGTGCAGTTTGAAGATTAGCAATAGACCAAATTCCATATTCTAAAGATAAATACTGCCGGCAATTATTAAACAAATTATTAATTGCTGTTAATGCACTACGTTTATCTTCCCCAATTTCTGCCAATACATCTTCAAACTGATCTGGCAATAAACCTAATTCAGCTGGAGCTTGAGGCAGTGGCTTCTTATTTCTGATATAGCTATCAATTTGTCTTATTTCATTAACTTGACGATGAATAATAGTGCTATTTAATTCTTGATCAAGTTGATTAATCTTAGTTATATATTCTGTCATATCTTTATACCTACTTAATGATTTTAACATTCAAAGCTCTAGAAATCAGTTATAATAAAAACAGTAGGCATTATTAAGGAGACTTTTTATGGCAGAAAATACCAAGAGAAAAAATGATGACGAGAGCATTGGTCGTTTTGTTATCGACATCATTATTATGTTTGCAATTTTGATGGGAATTTACTACTTTATTTTTAGTTTTTTCCTGTCCAATGAAACGGTCTCAGGTCCATCAATGCAACCCACTTTTGAAAATGGTGACCGTTTGATTGCGGTACGTCATTTCACTCCTAAACGAAACGATATCGTAATCTTAAAGGCGCCAGATCAAAAAGGTGCGCTTTATATTAAGCGGTTAATCGGTATGCCCGGCGATATGGTTACCTCAAAGAATGATAAGCTTTATATCAATGGCAAGCGTACTCCTGAACCTTATTTAAATAATAAATACGAAAAACAAGCGCACAAAGTTGGTGAACTTTATACTAATAACTTTACTTTAAAAAGGCGAGTGCCAAAAAATGAATACTTTGTAATGGGTGATCACAGAGATGTTTCAAAGGATTCACGATATTTCGGCTTTGTTAAACGAAGTGCTCTTGTCGGTCGAGTTGTCTTTCGTTATTGGCCATTCAACCAATGGAAAACATTTTAATTAATTAAAAATTTTATTTTTGCAGGCAGTTTGATTAAAATGAAGATGTAAGGAGAAATTATTATGAATGAGCAACAAGAAGAATTAACCAATGCAATTATCGATTTTCAAGTAAAGCATCATGTAAATGATACTGATTTAGCTTTTGCTAGTCACCTTTCAGTTGAAAAAGTACATGCTATGAAGACAGGTGAAGGTTCATTTACTGCTGAAGAAGTTAACCAGCTTTATGATTACATGTCTGCCAATGCTTAAGTAATATAGATATAAGAAAAAACGTCTCATTTTTCAAGAAATGAGGCGTTTTTCTTATCTATTCACAATTTTAGGTTCAACCCATTTTTTAACAAATAATATATCGCATAAACAAAATACTAAGTCGATTACAAATAATCCAATATCGTCTAACCAAATTGGATCATATGTCTGAAGTGCTCTATTAGAATCAACTAAATTTTGCAAATGAGAAAAGAAAATTGAACCGACATATACAGCAATAATTACTAAAATTGCCATAATCAATAGTCTAATCCATAAAGTACTTTTCACGGGCAACTCATCTGAAATAACCCTTGAAGCAAAATTAGTAAAACTAACAAAGAAATAGATAAACAAGATGATTAATACTATAAAAATCCAGTAGAAAATGAACGACGTTTCAGTACTTGAATATACGTCAGGAAAATACCGAGGATACAAGCCAAATTGACTAAAGGCTTCAGATATAGCATTAGCTCCCATGGTAGGAATAAGCAAAAACACGTTAACGATTTGTTGCAATAAGAAGTAAACGCCACATGCTATCAAACTACTGAAAGTATTAGCTAGATATGTTTTTCCTTCGTCTATTGCAGCCAAATGCCAAGTTTGACTCATATTAATTTTTTCATTTTGCCAACAAGTAATTGTACAAAAAGCAAAATCAAAATATATGGTTAAACTGGCCATATTATAGCGCCAAAAGTCACTTAAACTATGTGCTGTTGGACTCGCATTCAATAAAATCAAGCTATAATCTCTTGTTACCAGAGCAAATAATGAGACAAATAAAATCGTAAATAAATTAATGGCAAAGAGTAGATTGAAGTGAGACCCAAAAGTTAGACACTTTTGGGTCTTTTATTATGACTAAATTTAATAAAGAACAA
>NZ_CABUIW010000007.1 GCF_902491705.1 uncultured Lactobacillus sp.
TCAATCCTTAATAGCTTAATATCAATAAAGTGTCCAATTTTCTTGGGTCACTACAATCAAACGTATTTTTTATGCTTTCAAATTACTATATCTTTTCACTTGTATAAGCTTCGTATGAAAGATCAAATTCACCTTAGTTTAAATGAATCCAAAAGTACATAATATTGAGGTATTTGCACAAAATATTTTTGATTAATGATTCACAGTTTGAAGAACCTTAGATAGAAATGTGCAATTAGGAAAATTTCCTTTTCTTAAATCGACTAATACAGTAGCTTAATAATGTAATTTCTTAAGTGAACAAATTTTAATCAGGATATCGCTAAAAAATATGGTATTGATTTATCTTTAAGAACTGTTAAAATTCATAGGGATTAAATAATTAAAATAGTTGACTTAATTAATAGAAAGAAAAATAGATATGAAATTAGTTACTAAACAATCATTAGCACTTCTTTTTGCAGCAACTGCGTTAGGATTAAGTGCTTGTAGTAATTCCAATCAAAATAGCGGTAAGCCAAGCAATAATAAAAATGCTAATTCAAAAATAATCAAGCATAAATCAAGTTCAAGCTCAAATACTAAGCCTGGAACCTTATCAGCAGATCAAATAGGACCTAAAGAAAATGTAAGTATTATTACTATTTATGCAGCTAGAAAATATGGTAATGGCTGGCAAAAAGTTTTAGATAATGCCAAAGATTCATCATTGAATGCAAGCTTGGAAAGTAGATCTTCTGCTTCAGGCGACTATCGCGGTCAAGGTTATATTTATCAAGTTAGCGCTGGAAAGAGTAGTTCTGACACCTGCTACACCATTAGCGGCGATGGCTCTAGTCAAATCATTTATTTATATCAAGGTGATAAATATTTAGGTTCATCTACAGTCGGCGAAATTGTTGATTATTTGAATAAGTTGAATTGCGATGACGAAGTAAAGTCATTAATGAACAATGTTCAAATCGGTACGCAATCTAATGATGATCAAGATTCAGATGGTGATGATTCTGGTTCTGGACGCAAAAAGTCTAATGTTCCAGGGGATGAAGGAGTGTTTACTACTCCAACTGATATTCGCGGTACTTGGTATGGTACTGAAATAAAGGAGCTTACTATTGGTGCACACACTATTAGTGGCAATGGTAGTGGAACTACTCAATTGCATAAACAAGATCCAAACTTTAGCGATAAAGATAAGCTAAGTAGTGCAAGTGCCAGACATGCTAAGGACTTTGGAGCTGCAAATATGCGTAATTTAGATGGTTTTAATTTTATGGTGGTAGCTGGTTGGACACAAATCGATGGCTCTCGTGGTATGTATGCTGCTCACACTGAAAATGGTCAACCAGTTCTTCTAATCGTTTCATCAGGTGGCGGTTTACAAGAAATTTTATGGAAGACACCTCAATTAGCACACAAATATGCTCACACCAAATTTAGCGATTTAAAGAAATTAGGCGGAATTATGAGCGAATAAAATTGCTGTTTAAATGATTAATGGCTGATTTATTTCAGCCATTTTTTATGCGAAAATAATCTAAGTATGAAAAAGATAAATGAATTAATACATAGTCCTGGTTTCATTCAATTAGTAAAGTACGTTTTAATTGGTATTTTAGGGTTAGTTGTAGATTTTGGAATTTATATGATTTTGACGCATTTTAATATGAACGTTGAAGTGGCAAATATGATTTCTTCAACTTGTGGGATTATCAATAATTTCTTGTGGAATTCTTACACTAACTTTAAAGTTCATGATCGAATGCTTTTGCGTTTTATTTCTTACTTTTTAGTTGGACAAATTACGACAGTATTCACTACAGTTTCACTGTTTATTTTTACGACTAAATTAGGGATGCCACATTTGATAGTAAAGGCAGTAGCTACCTTTGTTGCAACGCTGATTCAATTTGTAATTAATAAGGTGATTACTTTTAGGAAAGCAAGCCACTAAGAATTGATATATTTGAGCATTCTAGATGAATTATCTGGAGTGCTTTTTTTCGTATGCTTATAAAATTTCTGCAAATATCAATTATAATAGTCTTAATCATTAAATATAGATAGGACAAATTATGACAATAGGACAAGCATTAAAATCACTTCGTTTACATGCAGGACTAACTCAAGAAGAAATGGCCGCAGGAATTATGTCAGTATCTTTTTATTCAAAGGTGGAACGTGACATTCATGAAATTGATACGAATACATTAATTAAACTTCTTGCTGTTCATCGTTTTGATGCAATATCGTTTTTCACACAAGTAGTTAATCAAGATAAAAATATAGGTAATCCATATTATTCAATTGAATCTGAAATCACTTTTGCAAGAAATACTAAGGACTTAAAGAAGCTGGATGAAATTAACAAAAGAATAAAAGAAGAGGATTCAATTCCAAATTGGTTACGATTCAGGGTGGAATTAGCTTATGCTTGGGTCACACATTCAAATAAATACATCTCACCAGAATTAAAGAAAAAAGTTAGAAATGGTGAAATTCTTCCAACAGATAATTGGGACCGAAGATCATACTATTTCTTGAGCCAAGCTGTCATTTTTATGGATATTAAAGAAGCATACGAGCAAGTAAATTTGGCTTATGCTGCTTTTAAAAAGCATCCAGCAACTGATCCATTTTCTTTACAATTTGTTTCCTGGATTGCAGTTAATTTTCTTAACTGTTGCTATCACCAAAAGGCTGATGTTAAATATACAAAAAGTTCGATTGAATTTTTACGTTCACTGCCAATCACTCCAGAAATTGGATTTAGTGCTGTTTTAGGCACGTATTATGAAGCTTTGTTTAATCATGATCAAAAAGTTGTTGATGCTGTCATTCTGGTCCTGAAAAAGAGCAAATTTTATGGTTTGATTGAAGATACTGTAGGAAAATAATAATTTAACTTTCGATATGGAAAGTTTCAAGCATTAATTGTTCGTTAATCTTATCATTGCTATATAAGATGAATGATGAGGTAAATATGACGATTGGTGAACAATTAAAAGCAACAAGAAAAATGCTAGGATTGACCCAAATGCAAATGTGCCAAAATGTAATATCTGAATCTTTTTATTCAAAAGTAGAACGAGATAAAAGTAGAATTGATACAGATGATTTAATACAGATTTTAAATAATCATAAGGTATCACTGTATGACTTTTTTGCACCATTTGATAAACATAGCATTAATAGAAAAATGGTTAATGCTGAAATTATTTATGCATTTAATAGACGAGATATAAAAGAACTAAAAAGTATTCAAGCTAAAATTCTTAATGATGAAAAATTAACTTTAAGAATTAAATTGATGATTGCGTTACTTCAAAATAAAATTGCACAATTACCTGATCAATTACGGCAGGAAATACGATTTAATACTTTACAGATAGGTAATTGGAATAAAGAAGCTTTATGGGAATTATCAATAATCATAGACTTATATGATTTTGATGAATTGACTATTTTATTGGATTCAATTTTTACTCAATATTCTGAAATTGATACTAATGATCAAGAAGTGGTTGCTTTATTAGCAACTATATTTGTTAATTATTTAGTTAAGTGTCAAAAAGTTATTAATTATATAGAAAATTTAAAATCTAATCCAGATATAGCATTAGTCAAAATTGTGGGGAAATATTATCAGGCATTAATTGATCAAGATAAAATTAATGCAAATAAAATTCGTGGTTTATTAGTAAACAGTGGTTATATAAGGTACTTATAATAATGTGAGATTATGGAAATTGGAAAAAAGTTGAAAGAAATAAGACTTTTTCAAGGAAAAAGTCAAAAAGAAATGATTGCTGGCAATTTTGATCGCTCTTTTTATTCTAGAATTGAAAATGGTCAAAATGACATTGCTGCAGAGTATTTGATTAAAATTTTGCAAAAAAACAATATTTCTGTTGTCGATTTTTTTAGTGATTTTGGAGATGCTGAACCTAAAAATAGAATTTATCAAGCTAAAATTGAAGAAGCATATGTAGCTAAGAATATTAATGAACTAAAAGAAATAAAGAATGATCCTAATTTTACTAATCAAGTAGTTAAAAAAATGATCGAATTATTGATTGCAAAATTAGAATGTAAATCATATAAATATGCAAAATTAAGGGATTATTTTAAAAAATACATTTGACAAGTGTTTTAAAAGATAAACAAGATGCTAATGAAGCTGCAAAGCAAAATGTAGATAATGCTTTAAACGCTTTGAAGGGTGTAGGTGTTAAAGAAGCTCAAAGTGCACTTGAGAATGCAACACAAAAGCAAAGTAATGTTGAAACTGAGATAAATAATACAAACAAGAGTATTCAAAATCTACAAGAAAATATTAATCAAATTCAAACTAAAATATCTCAAGCTCAAACTTTAAAATCCAATGCTGAGGCTGCTCAAAGTAAAGCACAGCAAAATGCACAGTCTGCAGCTTCTACATTGAAAAAAGCTAATTCTGATTTTGAAGCACAGAAATCTGAAATTGATAAATTAAATAATCAATTAAATGATTTAAAAGATCAAACTAAGAATACTATTGATTTAGTAGATGCTAATAAATTTAAAAAAGCTTTTTCTGATTATGAATTATTCCACTGGGAAAATATAACTGTCGGAAAAAATGGTGGTTTTACTGATGATGATATTGAATATCTTAAAGCTGCAAGATCCAAGAATAAATATCAAAGTATTGAAGCTGATAAGAATAAAAAAGTAGATATTAATAATTTAACTGATGAACAATTAAATGACTTGTCATTATTTACTGCTAATATCTTAAATAAAGTAAGAATGCAGTTAGGCTTAAGTTCCGATAATACGCAAGTTACTGCAGGCAGCGTTGACATGGCTAAACTAGTTGCTAAAGAATATACAACCGATTATAAAGCAGATAAGTGGCATCCAAGTGACAATTGGCATGATGATGCAGCACTTCAAAGAGTAGTAAGTAAAACACATACAGCTTTAACTGAAGAAATGGAAGCTAGCAACTTGCCTGAACCTGTAACTATGGATGATCTGAAGTGTGGAATCTATAATAATTTAATTGATATGATTCTAACTAATGGAAATGGTATTGATAGTGCAGGAGCAAAAGCAACTTATGAATTGGCACATGCTCAAGGACTGTTAGGCTTAGGATTTCCAAGTCTAGAAGAGATGAAATCCGAAATAAAAGAAATTAAGGCTGATATGGCTGCAGGCCATACTTCCGGTAGTAGCATTGATGGAAAAATGTATTATAATCAAGATTATATAGATAAAGCTAACAGCTTAATCAATGAAATTGAAAAGAATCATCAATATATTATAAATACAGATGATATGGATCCAATGCATTATGTAGGTGTTTCTTTCACAGTTCATGGTACAAAATACGGTAAGGTGAATACAATGATTCACTTTATAAATTCAGTATCATTTGATACTAGGGAAAATTCTCATTTTGTCAAAAGTAAGGCTATTCAGTCATATGACTCTCAACTTCATACAGTTAATGAAAATATTAAAACTGAAAATAGTAAATTAACGCCATTAACAGAAAAAGTTGAAGCTGCAACTAAAGAAAACAAATCTAAAATTTTGAATTTAAATGCTGCAAATGCTGCATTAGGCTCAGCCAACGTTACATTGAATAATTTGAATTCAAACTTAAAAGATGAAAACTTAAAGTTATCAGCGGCTAAACAAAAAGTTGCTAATTTGAGTAGGGCTTTAAAGGAAGCAACAAACGAATTAAATGCGGCAAAGGAAACGTATAATAATTTAACTGCTTCTCAAAGCCAAAAAGTTAAAAACTACAATAACGCAGTTGAAATTCAAAAAGCTACTAAAGCTGATTTGGCTCAAGCTCAATCAAATCTTAATAATGCCAATGCAGTATTAGCTGCAGCCCAAACCCAACTTAAAAACTTGCAAAATATTGCTAATGAAAAAGCAGTAGCTGTAGCAACTGCCCAAACTGCTTATGAGACAGCTAAGAAACGTGTTGAAGCTTTGAAGAATGCACCACAAGTTTTAGCCGATGCAACTGCTACGGTAGCTAAAGCTCAAGCAGCCTACGATGCAGTAAAGAAAGCTGCCGATGAAGCTGCAACACAACTTAAAGCTTTAGCTCCAGCTAAAACAACTGCTGATGCTAAAGTTGCTGCAGCCCAATCTGAATATGATAGTGCACTTGCTAACTTGAAGGCTGCCCAAGATAAACTTGCTAATGCCAAGGCTGCTCTTGAACAAATTAAGCAATCTGAAGATATGATGAACCAATTTGTTCCAAATATTATTTCAGATAATACTTCAAGTTCTGAGAATTCTTCAGTAGGTTCAAATAGCACATCAGGTTCCGAGAATTCTTCAGTAGTTTCAAATATTACGTCAGATAACAATTCAGGTTCTGAAAATACTTCAGTAAGTGCTTCAGAATATAAGTCAGTTAAGTTAACTCATAATGCTTATATTTACACTAAGGCTCTTAAGACTGTAAAGAACAGTAATAAGAAGAATATTGTTCTTAAGAAAGGTAGCTACCTTAAGGCTTTGAATAATGGCAAGGTTTATGTCATTAAAGGCAAGAAGTATTATCAAATTGGTAAGAACAAGTTCGTTAAAGTTGCTAATACTTTAGCTAAGAAGTCTAAGAGTTATGTAGCAGTTGTTAAAGGCCGTAAGAACCATAAGGTAAGAGTATATTTAGGTAATGGTAAATTTGCCAAGAAATATGTTTACGGACAAAGATATATAAGTTTGCCGAAAAGAAGATTATTAAAGGCAAGACTTATTACAGAATTTCTGGTAAGAAACTTTGGATTCCTGCAAGTAAATTAGACTTAAAGAAATAATAGTAGGAGTATAAAAAAGATGAAGAGAACGAAGGTCGTAAGTTTAGCTGCAGCTGCATTATTGGCTGTTGTACCAGCAACTGTTGTTGCAGTAAAAAATGCACCAACTAAGATTGTCTTAGCTGCTGAAAACGAAGATGTGAAAGATGGCAGTACTGCAGAAAAGGCTAAGGTTATTATTTATAAAAATGATGATTTACATACTAAGATTAGTATTCATCCAGATAATATAGATTCAAAGGATCCTGATAGTGATCAAATCACAGATGAGGACGTTGTTAATTATTATGAAAAGAGTAGTCAGCTTTATATAAATGGAACGAACTATGATCCCAAAAAGGATCAATTTCGGGGAAATCTAGAAGATGATTTATATACTCCAAAGGATCCTGATTATCAACATAATAATGCAATATTAAAATATAATGGTGACTATCAAGGTGTAGGCGAGGGCTATGGTACTATAACAACTGCAAACATAAAGGATCCTGATGTAGATATCCCCACAAAATTAAAAGTTGGAGATGAAATATCAGTATCTATTGATTTACCATATTTGGAACGCAACACTTGGTATACTTGGACTACTACTAAAGATGTAGATAAGTTGATAAGGGATGCTAATGAAAAGCTTAAATCTGAGGGCGGCTTGCCACAAGAATATCTAGATAATATAAAATATACGAAAAATGGTGATACTTGGACTGTTGCTGAAAAAACAAATGATTATGGGGACTTCCCATCTGTCTTTAGTTCTGGTTCAACTTCTAATGATTACGAAGGAGTAATTAAGTTACCAAGTGATTATATCTTGCCTGATGGTAATTTCATAATTTCTGATGATAAGGATGCATTTAGAATTGATCATGATGGAATTAAAGGCGAACGTGTAGAAGTACCAGATACTGATGATAATTTAAATGTTGATGATAAGGGAAATGTTAACGATCCAACGATTAATAATAATACCTCATCATCAGATAATTCTGTTGTTGACAATGATGTCTCAAAAACAGATAACACTGTAAATACAACCACTACTGTTCCTGCTCAACCTAATGTTGATGTGAAGAAAGATGTAGATCATAAAGATATTAATGATAATAATACAAATACTAATAAAAAAATTATTTCAAAAGCACCAGAAGCAATGTATTACTCACACAATGCTTACTTCTATGATAAAAATGGTAAAGTTTTGAAAAAATTTGGAAACTATTGGTATGCATCTAAGTATCATAAGTTAGCTCCTTTGGATAATGGAAAGATTTATACAATTAAAGGTAAACCATTCTACCGTGTTGGAAAGAATAAATATGTTAAAGTCGCTAATGCGGCAAAGTTACCTCGTAAGATAAATCTTAAAGGTTCTAGAAAAGGAACAACTCTTTACTTCTATACAAGTAAAGGTAAATTTGCTCATAAATTTACTACTAGTAAGAAGAATATTAAATTCAATAGTAGTAAATTTATTGAAGGATTCTTGTATTACAAAGTTGCAGGTAAGAAACTTTGGGTTCGTGCAAAGGATATCAATTTAGCTAAATAATTTTTGAAATCGAATACTTACTTCAATAATTACAAGACTCATGCTATAATCATAACCAAAGCAATGATCAAGAGTAATCAACTTTATTTACAGAGAAAAGCCGTTATAGCTGAGAGGCCAGAAGTTGATTTGTAGCTTGATTAGCTGACTAACTGAACCTAAGTAGGCTAGTCCGGACACTTCAGCGCCGTTATCGCTTATTGAGAGAAGCATATTTATATGCTTAAATCATAGGTGGTACCGCGGTTAGTAAATCGTCCTAGACAATATTGTCTAGGACTTTTTTATTGGAGGAATTTTATGACAGATTTAGCACCTAAATACAACCCTAATGAGGTTGAAAAAGGCAGATATCAAGAATGGCTTGATGAAGATTTATTCAAGCCATCAGGTGACAAGAAAGCTCACCCATATTCAATTGTTATCCCACCACCAAATGTAACTGGTAAGCTTCACTTGGGTCACGCATGGGACACTGCAATTCAAGATACTTTGATTCGTTTTAAGCGAATGGAAGGTTACGACACTTTGTACTTGCCTGGTATGGACCACGCTGGTATTGCTACCCAAGCTAAGGTTGAAGCTAAGCTTCGTAAGCAAGGCAAAGACCGTCACCAAATGGGTCGTGAAGCATTTGTTAAGCAAGTATGGGACTGGAAAGATGAATACGCTAATATCATCAAGAGTCAATGGTCAAAATTAGGCCTTTCACTTGATTACTCACGTGAAAGATTCACTCTTGATAAGGGTCTTTCAAAAGCCGTTAAGAAAGTTTTCGTTCAACTTTACAACGAAGGTCTTATTTACCGCGGTGAATACATCATCAACTGGGATCCAAAGCTAGAAACTGCTCTTAGTGATATTGAAGTTATTCACAAAGATGACAAGGGTGCTTTTTACCACATTAACTATCCATTTGCAGATGGCTCAGGCTCTGTAGAAATTGCAACTACTCGTCCTGAAACTATGTTTGGTGATACTGCTGTTGCCGTTGCACCAGGAGATCCAAGATACAAGGATATCGTTGGTAAGGAATTGATCTTGCCACTTGTTGGTCGTCATATTCCAATTATCGAAGACCAACACGTTGATCCAGAATTTGGTACTGGTCTTGTAAAGATCACTCCAGCTCACGACCCTAACGACTTCCAAGTAGGTAACCGTCACAACTTAAAGCGTATCAACGTAATGAACGATGACGGTACTATGAACGAAGAAGCTGGTAAGTACGCTGGCATGGATCGTTTCGAATGTCGTGAAGCTTTAGTTAAGGATCTTAAAGAAGAAGGTTACTTAATTAAGGTTGAACCAATCGTTCACTCAGTTGGTCACTCAGAACGTTCAGGTGTTCAAGTTGAACCAAGATTATCTAAGCAATGGTTCGTTAAGATGAAGCCACTTGCTGAAAAGGTTTTGGAAAACCAAAAGACTGAAGGCAAAGTTAACTTCGTACCAGAAAGATTTGAACAAACCTTAAACCACTGGATGGAAAACGTTCACGACTGGGTAATTTCTCGTCAATTATGGTGGGGCCACAGAATTCCAGCTTGGTACAACAAGAAGACTGGTGAAACTTATGTAGGTGAGGAAGCACCTAAGGATATTGAAAACTGGACCCAAGATCCAGATGTACTTGATACTTGGTTCTCAAGTGCTCTTTGGCCATTCTCAACTATGGGTTGGCCAGATACTGATAGTCCTGACTTTAAGCGTTACTTCCCAACTAATGCATTAGTTACCGGTTACGACATTATCTTCTTCTGGGTATCAAGAATGATCTTCCAAAGTCTTCACTTTACCCATGAACGTCCATTTAAGGATGTTGTTTTACACGGTCTTATTCGTGACGAACAAGGTAGAAAGATGTCTAAGTCATTGGGTAACGGTATTGACCCAATGGACGTAATTGATAAATACGGTGCCGATGCTCTTAGATGGTTCCTTTTGAATGGTACTGCTCCTGGTCAAGATACTCGTTTCAGCTACACTAAGATGGACGCAGCTTGGAACTTCATTAACAAGATTTGGAACGCTAGTCGTTTCGTAATTATGAACTTGCCAGAAGATGCAAAGCCTGCTCATATGCCAGATACTTCAAAGTTTGACTTGTCAGACAAGTGGATCTTTGATCGTTTGAACCACACTGTTGATGAAGTAACTCGTTTATTTGACGAATACCAATTTGGTGAAGCCGGAAGAGAAGCTTACAACTTTATCTGGAACGACTTCTGTGACTGGTACATCGAAATTTCTAAGGTTGCTTTAAATGGTGACGACGAAGAATTAAAGGCAAGAAAGCAAGAAAACTTAATTTGGATCCTTGATCAAATCTTGCGTTTGATGCACCCAATTATGCCATTTGTAACTGAAAAGTTATGGCTTTCAATGCCTCATGAAGGTAAGTCAATCATGACTGCTTCATACCCAGTAACTCACAAGGAATTTGAAAACAAGTCTGCTGATCAAGACATGGACTTCTTGATTGAAGTAATCAAGGCTGTTCGTAACATCCGTATGGAAGTTAACGCACCAATGTCTTCAGAAATCGACATCATGATTAAACTTGATGATCTTAACAACAAGCACATCCTGGATGAAAACGTAGATTACGTTGAAAACTTCTTACATCCAAAGAAGCTTGAAGTATCTGCAGATATTGAAGCTCCAAAGCTTGCTAAGACTGCCGTTATTCCAGGAGCACAAATCTTTGTTCCATTAACTGAACTTGTTAATATCGATGACGAATTAGCTAAGATGGAAAAGGAAGAAAAGCGTCTTGAAGATGAAGTAGCACGTTCTGAAAAGAAACTTGCTAACAAGGGCTTTGTTGATCACGCTCCAGAAGCAGTTGTTAACAAAGAAAAAGAAAAGAAGGCTGACTACGAAAGTCAATTAAGTGGCGTTCGTGAAAGAATTCAAGATTTGAAAGAGAGCAAATAATTGAAGTTTACTGATGCACAAGAAGTAATTTCCTTTTTGTATTCTTTGCCACATCTGCACCCTAAGAATAATTTGTCTTTTATTAAAAGAATTTTGGTCAAACTCGGAAATCCGCAAGATCAAGTAAAAACTGTTCATATTACGGGTACAAATGGTAAAGGCTCAACTTCATATTATTTAGCAACTCTACTTAAAAAGGCTGGTCAGAAGACTGGCCTTTTTGTATCACCTTATGTTTATCGCTTTAATGAACGAATTCAGCTGAATAACAAAGATATCAGCGATCAAGATTTGGTGAAGGCAGCTAATAAGGTGCAAGCAGCCTATGAAAAAATTCAAAAAGAAGATAATGAATTTTCACTAGTTACATTTGAATATGAAGTAGCCATTGCGTTTGTTTATTTTGCAGACCAAAAATGTGATTATGCCGTAATTGAAGTTGGCATTGGTGGTGAACATGATAAAACCAATGTGATTACGCCAGAAGCTAGCATAATTACTACTGTTGGATTAGACCATGAACAGATTATTAGCCCTACAATTCAGGATATTACTCGCGAAAAAAGTGGTGTAATTAAGCATAATAGACCGGTAGTTTTAGGTAATGTGCCTCAAGAAGTTGTGCCTATTTTGAAGCGAAAAGCTCAAAAGGAGCAGGCGCCCCTTTATCAATTGGGACAAGATTTTAAAGTAGATGTGCAAGAGCAAATTCTTTATACAGATACAAAGCACAAGTTAACTTTTAAATTGCGTCCTCAAGTTGAAGTTTTTGATATTGCAATTGCTGTTAAAACTTTTTATTTGCTTAAATTATCTCTAACAGATCGAAAAATTGAGCAGACAATTGATCAAATTGTAATTCCTGGTCGTTACCAAGTTTTACAAGATAAGCCATTAATTGTTTTAGATGGTGCTCATAATATTCAGGCGATGACTAATTTGCTTAAAACAATTCATCAATTAGCCGAGAAAAAGCATGGCCGTGTTCATGCTCTAGTAACGATGATGAAAGACAAAGATTTAGAGCAAGTATTTGCATTATTTAAGCCTGAAGATGAAGTTTTGCTTACAACTTTAGATTATCCGCGTGTAGCTAAACAAAATGATTTTCCAATTGATGTGCAAAGAAGATATAATTATGAACGGGACTATCAAGTAGGCTTTACCAATTTAGAGAATAAAATAGCAGATAACGATATTTTATTAGTTACTGGTTCATTTTATTTGGTAAGTGCAATTTTAAATTGGAAAGGAAAACAAAATGCACGTTAAAGAAATAGATGATGACATTCAAGGCATTGTTTTTGACATGGATGGTCTCTTAGTTAATTCCGAAAAATTGTATTGGGATGCAAATATCCAAGCGGCAGAAGAAGAAAATCTTGGCACGCCACGTGATGCATATTTGAAATTAACTGGAGCCACAGTCAAAGAAATGCAAGATTTTTATCATAAGTATTTCAAGACTGAAGCTGACCGTGATCGATTTATTAAACGGACTGACGATTTAGTCTGGCAATGGACCGATGAAGGAAAATTAAAATTGCAGCCTGGCGTGCAAGAGGCTTTAGATGAATTTCAAAAGCGCGGATTGCATATGGCAATTGCTTCAAGCAATTATGAAGACGTGTTGCAACATGTGCTCTGGGCAACTGGGATTAGAAATTATTTTGATTTCCATATAAGTTATCTAGATGTGCAAAAAGGTCATATCAGGCCTAAGCCAGCACCAGATATTTATTTAGCAGTAGCTAAAAAGATGCAGCTGCCTAAAGAAAATATTTTGGTATTTGAAGATTCATCCACTGGTGTTCAATCAGCAGCTAGTGCAGGCTTAAAATGCGTGATGGTGCCCGATTTAATTCCACCAACGGAAAAGGATCGAACTAACGCTACAATGATTTGCAAAAACTTTTTTGAATTTCTCAAGAAAATTTAGCTCTTTTTTGCGTAATAAGTAATGAGGAGGAATTTTCATGAAAAGAAGAAATTCAAGTCATTGCTTTGTAAAAACAGACCTAGAGTTATTAATGCAGCTATTTGAACAGCTTGAGGATAAGGAAATAACCGATTTTAAAGAATTAGGAAACTTTTTTGCTAAAAATCAGCTGACTAATTTTGATGATTTGATACGGTTTATTACTGGTCCTGACTGCATAGATGAAATTGCAATTACTGCTGAAGAAGTTTTGGACCGTTTGCGTCTAGCTTCGCCTAAACGCAAAGCAGTCTTAACTTCAAGCGTAGAAGTGGGTAATTATTTAGCTGATAAATTAGTGGGTCATAAACAAGAAGAGCTTTGGGTATTATATATTGATAATGCAAGTCATATCATTGCCGAGAAAAAATTATTTCAAGGTACATTGAACAAATCAGTAGCACATCCGCGAGAAATTTTTCGTTGGGCTGTAATCTATGGCTGTTCAGGGATTTTTATTGCTCATAATCATCCTAGTGGCAAATTAATGCCATCTTCTAGTGATTTTGAATTGACAGAAAACTTATGCCAAGTAGCTAAGATGATGAAAATTGACTTTTTAGATCATTTTATTGTGGGTCAAGGTCATTATTTGAGCATGCGTGAAGAAAAATTAGTTTAAACTTCTTTAAAATTCGCGCGAAAATCACCTTTAAAGTGATAGTATGCTATAATTATTCAAGATTTAGAGACCGCAATAATTAAGGAGAGATTTTTGTGTTTGGATTAGGTACAAAAAATATTGGTATTGATTTAGGTACAGCCAATACACTCGTTTACATGGAAGGTAAAGGAATCGTATTAAGAGAACCTTCTGTAGTAGCAAAGAATACGCAAACAGGTGAAGTTATCGCTGTAGGTTCAGAGGCTAAAGAAATGATCGGTAGGACTCCAGGTACTATTGTAGCAATTCGTCCTATGAGAGATGGTGTTATTGCTGATTATGATACTACAGCGGCTATGCTTAAGTACTTTATGGAGAAGACAGTTGGCAATTCTAAGCCTTCAGTAATGATTTGTGTACCATCGGGCGTTACTGAGGTTGAAAAACGTGCTGTAATTGACGCTGCTAGAGTAGCTGGTGCACGTGAAGCTTTCGTAATTGAAGAACCATTTGCAGCAGCTATTGGTGCAGGTCTTCCAGTTATGGATCCTACAGGTTCGATGGTTGTTGATATCGGTGGTGGTACTACTGATGTAGCTACTATTTCACTTGGTGGTATCGTTTCTTCAACTTCAATTCGCCAGGCTGGCGATAAATTTAATAATGCAATTATTAATTACATTCATTCAAACTTTAACTTATTAATTGGTGAAAGAACTGCTGAAGATATTAAGATTCAAGTTGGCTCAGCTTCAGTTGAAAAGGCTAAGGAAATTGAATCAATGAACATTCGTGGTCGTGATTTGGTAACCGGTTTGCCAAAATCTATCGATGTTGAAGCAGTTGATATTGCTAAGGCTATTCAAGATGTTGTACAAGACATCATCGTAGCAATTAAAGAAACTTTGGAACAAACTTCACCAGAAATCGCTGCTGACGTTATCGATCATGGTATCGTTTTAACTGGTGGTGGCGCACTTCTTAAGAATTTACCAGAAGTTATTTCTGAAGCAACTAAGGTACCTGTATTTATTGCTCAAGATCCACTTGATTGTGTAGCAATCGGTACTGGTGAATCACTTAAGAATATTGAAGTAATGCGTAGAAGTCGCAAATAATAAAAAAGCCGGCTGTTGCCGGTTTTTCTTTGGGATCAATTCTTAATGAAAAAATTTCTGCAAAACAAAAAATTATTATCAGCATTTATTATAGTTATCGTTGTTTTAGTCGTTTTAGGCGGAAGCGTGAGTTTGCGCAAGAAACGCAATACTCCGTTATTAATCCAGAGCTTAGGCAATAATATCGTTGCCTTAGGTACAAGAATAGTTGATGTTCCTGTAGGCTGGGTTTCAGGTGGCTTAAACAGCGTACATGATATTTTAAATACTCAAGATGAGAATAATCATTTAAAGCGTGAAGTTACTAACCTTGGTCAAACCAAAGCACGGAATTCAGCTCTTGAAAAAGAAAACCGTCAATTAAAGGCTGCATTAAAATTAAAAGATACGTTAAGTGGTTATACTTTAGTTAATGCATCAGTAATTTCCAGATCACCAGATACTTGGTCAGATTTATTGACTATTGATAAAGGTAGTTCTGCAGGCATTAAAAAGAATATGGCCGTTATGTGTGGCGGTGGTGTTATTGGACGAATCGTCGAAGCAAATGCTGCTTCATCTAAAGTGGAATTAATTACTACAACAGATGAATCAGCTAACCGCTTCTCCGTACAAGCAGATGCAGTTAATGGTAAGACAGTTCACGGAATTATTACTGTTACTTCCAATAATAATTTAGCCTTTACTCAAGTAGTTGATGGTCGTAAATTAAAGGCTGGTACTAGAGTTTACACTAGTGGTATGGGTGGTAATTCACCTAAAGGCTTATTAATTGGTACGGTAACTACGACAACACGTGATTCATTTGGTTTATCTGATCAAATTAGAATTAAGCCAGCAGGCGATATTAGTGATCCTTCTGTTATCACAGTCATTGAAAGACAGGTGGCTAACTAATGTCTGTTTTTCGTAAATGGGTCTTAGCTATTGCGATGTTCGTTGCATTAATTGTTGACGGTATATGTTCTTTTTACTTTCATCAATTTATGACTTATGGCAGTTTTGGCGCAGCTAGTGTAATTTTGCCAGTTAGTATGATGCTGATTGGACTGTTTGATGATACAAACGAAAATGAAATTTGGTTGGCAATTGGTACAGGGATTGTCGCTGACATTTATTTTTACGGTATTATTGGTATTTACACAGTATTTTTACCGGTTAGCTGCTGGATTTGCCAAAAAGTAGCACGTTTTTTACCCGAAATTTTTTGGACAAGATTAATTGTAGTATTACTTGGCACCACAGTTTTTGTTGCTTATGCTTGGCTTGTATTTCAAATGGCAGGTTTAGCTGACATTTCAATGCATGCATTGTTAATGTCATTAGCGGTTAACTTAGGCTGGTCAACTTTGGTCTTTGTCTTGTTATATTGGATTTTTGGTAATTTAGCACAAGATTATCCATTCCTAATTGATTTAAATGCTTATCGAGTATAAACAAAAAGACACGGAAAATTTTTCCGTGTCTTTTTTTAAAACATTCCTGCACTTGCCATTGCGCCAACAGCTCCAGCAATAACTGCTGCTAAGGTAATGAAAGCCATTAGCCATGCCATGACAATAGTCAGCTTTTGAAATCCTGATTTTTTCTTTTTTCGTGCCATAAAAAGTCCTCCTGTTTGAACAATATTTTATGCTTATTAATAGTTTTTTTCAAATCAATTGTAGTTTAGAATAAAAGAATGGAGGAACTTTTATGCTTTATATTTTCCTAATGCCTATTATTGGTTTAGCAGTTGCTTTTTTAATTAACTTAGTGTTTCCACGTGCAAAGTTTAGAGGCTATGATGTATTGCCATTCTTTTTTATTGCGGGATGCAATTTGATTACGGCGCATATGAATCAGCCTTCTTTTTTGCCATACGGCTTTTTGATCTATTTTATTTTGGTTATTGTAGTTTCATTGAATGAAGCAATCAAGAATAAAAATATTTCTTTAGGTAAAACATTGCGTAAGTTATGGGACTATTTAGCTGCATGTACCAGTCTATGGTATGTAGGATTATTAGTTATGATGGTAATATAAAACTAAACTTATTTGTATATGCGAAGGGTGCAAAATTATAATATTTTGCACCTTTTTTATTGGGAAAAATAAAAATTATAAATAAATCTAAAAATATGTATTTTTTGCTTGAGCAGGTGGTAGAGAGTGGTGAATTGTGGTAAATTATTTAGTGGAAGGGGGCTAGACCATGTTCATGGGTGAATACCACCACAATCTGGATAGCAAAGGTCGTTTAATTATACCGGCTAAGCTGCGTGAACAGATTGGCGAAAAGATGGTGTTCACGCGAGGAATGGAAGGTTGCATTTTTGGCTATTCGATGGACGAATGGCAAAAAATTGAAGCTAAATTAGCAAAACTTCCGTTGACTAAGAGGAATGCGCGTAAATTTATGCGTTTATTCTACTCTGGTGCGATGGAATGTGAGTTTGATAAGCAGGGTCGCGTTAATCTGACAGCAACGCTTAAAGATCATGCTAAACTCATTAAAGAATGTGTCATTATAGGTGTTTCTAACCGAATTGAAATTTGGTCTAAGGAGTGTTGGGATAGCTTCGAAGAAGAAGCTAACGAAGACTATGATGACATTGCTGAAAATTTGGACGACATTGAACTATAAAAATATGAAATTCAAACACACCAGTGTACTCTTACATGAAACTATCGACAATTTAAAACCAAAGAACGGTGGTCTTTATGTAGATGCAACTTTTGGCGGTGGTGGGCATGCAAGATATTTGCTCAGCAAAATTGACACCGGTACGTTGATAGGTTTTGACCAAGATGAATACGCAATAAAATCGGCAAAGTTGAACTTTGCTAATTTATTGGAACCGGATAGTGAGCCTAGATTGAAACTTGTACATGACAATTTTACCAATCTGCAGCGGGATCTGGTTAAGCTAGGTTATTCAGATGGAATAGATGGCATATACTATGATCTAGGTGTCTCATCCCCTCAGTTCGATCAAGCTGATCGCGGTTTTTCATACCGCTATAATGCTCGACTTGATATGAGGATGGATCAAAGTCAAGATTTAGATGCTTATCAGTTAGTTAATACTTTAAGTCAAAGAGAACTAGCAGATATTTTGTACAAATATGGAGATGAAAAATTCTCCCGTCAAATAGCTCACAAAATCGTTGAAAGCCGTAAGGATAAGCCAATTGTTACAACTTTTGAACTGGTTGACATAATTAAAGAGGCAATTCCTGCATATGCACGACGGACAGGAGGGCACCCAGCAAAGAAAAGTTTTCAAGCTTTGCGGGTAGCTGTTAATCATGAATTAGATGTATTGCAGGTTTCTCTAGAAGAGGCAATTAAGGTCTTGAGACCTGGCGGTCGAATCAGTGTGATTACATTCCAGTCTCATGAAGACAAAATCGTTAAAAAGATTTTTAAAAAGTATTCGGAAGTAGAGGTACCAAGAGGAATGCCTTTTGTACCAGACGATATGAAACCAATGCTGCGTCTGGTCAACCGCAAGCCAATTACCACCTCGACTTCAGAGTTAGAGAAAAACAACCGCTCACACAGTGCAAAATTACGGGTTGCAGAGAAATTATGAAGAGGAAGATGTTATGGCTGACAGTTCAGCGAGAAGAATAGAATATGAACCAAGTAAGCAAAACGGTTCTAAAAAGCATCAACGAATTATCTTTGATCCACATAAAGTTCCTTATAATTTTTTAGAAAAAACTTTATTGATCGTCGGAAGCATGATTACACTTTGGATGATGATTTTTTTAGTTTCTTCTAGTATTTCTGCAACTTCGGCTCAACATGAGTTGACCAAGACTCAACAATCAGTTGCTAAGGAACAAAATAGGATTACCGATTTACGTCAAGAAATTGGTGAGTTAACCTCAACTACGCGTTTAAACAAGATTGCGCGTGAAAAGGGCTTAACTCTTATTAATAAAAACATTAGGACAATTCGCTAATGAAAAAAAAGAGTAATTTGAAATTACAAAAATCCAAAGCCCACAGCTACCGCTTTACAGTGGGGAGATTTCTCCAAGTAGCTGTCGCTTTGGTTTTTCTTATGTTTACGGCTAGATTTTTATATATCGGAATATCTAAGACAGTTAATGGACAAAATTTATCTCAACGAACTAAACAGCTATATAAGCGTAATCAAGTTATTATTAAAGCAGCACGAGGAACTATTTATGATCGAAATGGATTAACGATTGCAGAAGATTCACATTTATATACTGTTTATGCAATTTTGGATAAGACATCAATTAACTACAAAAATGAACCAGAATATGTTGTAAATAAGTCTGAAACAGCTGAACAGCTAGCTAAGGTTTTACCAATTTCGGCGGATAAGATTTATCAATATTTGAATCCAAAGCAAAAAGCGTTCCAGGTTCAATTTGGTCCGGCAGGTAGTGGTTTGACGATCAAACAAAGAAGGAAAATTGAGGCAATGAAATTGCCGGGAATTAAGTTTATTGCCACTTCTTCTAGACTTTATCCTAATGGTAATTTTGCTTCTCATATTATTGGATTGGCTCAGCCTGAGTACGATAAGAAAACTAATGATGAAACCTTAGTTGGTACAATGGGAATTGAGGCTTACTTTAACAAGACCTTGACTGGTACTGATGGCTATCGTATTTCACCAGTAGATGTATCTGAATATCAAATGCAAAAAGGTAATCAGGTTTATAAGCCTGTAAGAAATGGAAATAACCTCTATTTGACACTTGATTCACAACTGCAAAGCTATCTTGAATCACATATGAGCGATGTTCAAAGTAAATATAGCCCAACTTCTATTACAGCGGTTGTTGAAGACATGAAGACGGGTAAAATCCTGGCTGCTTCACAGCGTCCAACGTTTAATCCGCAAACTAAGAAGGGCTTAACTAAGTCATATCGTAACATTTTAGTTCAGGATATATATGAACCAGGATCTGTATTCAAGGTGCTTTCATTTGCAGCTGTAGTTAACAGTGGTAATTACAATCCTAATGAATATTACCGTTCAGGATCAGTAAATGTTGGCGGTTCAACTATTCACGACTGGTTAACTTCCGGTTGGGGCACCATTCCATTTTCACAAGCTTTCGAGCGTTCAAGTAACACCGGTTTTGTTAAGTTAGAACAAAAGATGGGTGCTAAAACTTGGAGAAAGTATTTGAAGAAGTTCCATATTGGTGAAAAGACTGGAATTACCCTTCCAGGAGAACAGCCAGGCTTCATCTCATTTAAGACACCAGTTGACCAAGCCGTTACTGCATTTGGTCAGGGTGTAAATGTTAATGTAATGCAGATGATGCAAGCCTATAGTTCACTAGCTAATAATGGACAAATGGTCAAACCACAATTAGTAGAAAAAATTACTGATTCTAACGGTAAGACACTTAAGGGCTATGAAATTAAAAAAGTTGGTACTCCAGTCTATGACAATAAGACTAAGAAGGTTGTATTGGCCAATATGAAGCGAGTACTTAACAAGCAATCTGGTACTGGTAATGCTTATAAAATGGGCAATGCAGATATTGGTGTTAAAACTGGTACTGCTCAAATAGCTAACCCGAAAGGTGGCGGCTATTTGAAAGGCGATAGTAACTACATCTTTTCAGTTGTTGGTGTTTACCCAGCAAGCAGTCCACGTTATTGCATTTACTTGACGCTTAAGCAGCCACGTTTAGGCGGTGGTGCTACTGCCGAAACTATCTTGGCTTCTATCTTTAAGCCAATGATGAGAAGAATTATCTCAATGTCTAAAAATGATGATACTTCAACTACTGTTGAGGTACCTAACTTTAAGGGCATGACATATAAAGAAGCTGCAGCTAAGTCAAATCAAATTGGTTTGAACATAGTTAAAGTCGGAAGCGGCAAGAAAGTTACCGATCAGGGCATCAAGAAAGGTGAGAGATTAGAATCAGGCGATAAGATATTTGTCTTAACGTCTGGTAAAGTGACCTGCCCAGATATGAGCGGCTGGAGTATCAATGATTTACATGAATTTTCAAACCTTACAGGTGTTAAATTTAGTATAAAGGGAACCGGAACTGTTGCTAGTCAAGATATGACTAAGGGGACAGAAATAAAGGCCGGAAAGAAAATAAAAGTTAAGTTAAAGGAGTAAGCATAGGATGAATATTATGCTAGCAAGCTGTATTGCTTTAGTTAGTTCGCTGATTTTAACAGTGATTTTTATACCGTTGTTGATTAAGTTCATGCGTTCACACCATGAAGGACAAGAGATTCGTGATGAAGGTCCTAAATGGCACCAGAAGAAATTTGGTACCCCAACAATGGGAGGAACAGTCTTTGTTATTGCTGCTGTTCTTTCAGTTATTTGGGTTACTGCATGGCAACATAGTTTAAATAAAGTGGTTTGGATTTTAGTTATCAGTTTATTAGGCTATGGTGTTATCGGTTTTCTAGATGATGGAATTAAAATTTATTTCAAGCGTAATTTAGGTTTGAGAGCATGGCAAAAATTGGCTCTTCAAATCATTATTGCGATTGTAATTGTTTGGATTGCTTCAAGTGATCACTTCCAATTTGGTTTGTACATTCCATTTGCCGGAGTCGTACATAGCGTTGTTTTGTTCACTATCTTTATTATTTTCTGGCTTGTTGGTTTTTCAAACGCTATTAACTTGTCAGATGGACTTGATGGATTAGCTACTGGTTTGTCAGTTGTTGCATATGGTACATACGCTTATATTGCATTTAAACAAAAGAATTTTGCTGTTTTGGCCTTTTGTATGAGTGTAATTGGTGGTTTACTTGCCTTCTTTATTTTCAACCATAAGCCAGCTAAGATCTTTATGGGGGATGCCGGTTCACTTGCCTTAGGTGGTGGACTTGCTACCATAAGTATTATGCTTAATAGACCATGGTCACTTTTGCTTGTCGGAATTGTCTTTGTTTGTGAAACTGCTAGTGTAATTTTGCAGGTAATTTCATTCCAAACAACAGGTAAGAGAATCTTTAAGATGACTCCTATTCACCACCACTTTGAAATGCTTGGCTGGTCTGAATGGAAAGTTGACATTGTATTTTGGATTGTTGGTTTAATTGGTAGTATTTTGTATTTAGCAATTTGGGGATAAAAAATGAAGGATATTAAAACTTATACTGATAAGAATATTTTAGTTTTAGGTTTAGGTAAAAGTGGTTTTGCAGTAAGTGAATTGCTTTTAAAATTAGGTGCTAAGTTAACCTTGAATGATAAGGCTGACCTTGATAAAAATGAAAAAGCACAAGAATTGAAAGCTAGAGGCGTTCGTGTAATTGGTGGACATCACCCAGTTGACTTACTTGAAAAAGAACACTTTGATTATTTGGTTAAAAACCCTGGGATTCCTTACGAAAACCCAATGGTACAAAAAGCTGAAGAATTAAATATCCCAATCATTACTGAACCAGAAATCGCATTAAGTTGTAGTGAAGCACCTTATGTTTGTGTAACTGGATCAAATGGTAAGACTACTACAGTAATGCTTACCCAAAGAATTTTGGATCATCATTTGCAAAAGTCAGGTCACCACGCATACGCTGTTGGTAACATTGGTGTGCCCATTTCAGAAGTTGTACCTAAGGCTACTAAAGACGATATTTTGGTAGTTGAAATTTCAAGTTTCCAACTTTTAGGTGTAACTGATATTGATCCTAAGGTTGCAGCAATTGTTGATATTTACAACAACGTTCACTTGGACTACCACAAGACCTTTGAAAACTACGTTAATGCTAAATTGAATGTAACTAGAACTCAAACTAGTGATGATTACTTTATTGCTAACTACGATCAAAAAGATATTTTAGCTAAGGAAAAAGAAGTATCCCCAGCTAAGATGCAAACCTTCTCAGAAACTGATCACAATGCAGATTACTTCATTGGCGATGAATATCTTGAAAGTCAAAACGAAAAGATCATGAAGATTGCTGATATCAAGTTGCCAGGTATCCATAACTTACAAAACAGTTTGGTAGCTGTTGCTATTTCTAAGATTATGGGTGCAGATAACGATGATATTGCAGCAGTCTTAAGTACTTTTGCTGGTGCTAAGCATCGTTTGCAATATGTAACAACACTTGATGGTCGCAAGGTTTATAATGATTCTAAGTCAACTAATATTGAAGCTGCTACAGTAGCTATCCCTGCCTTCAATGAACCTGAAGTATTAATTGCTGGTGGTTTGGATAGAGGTTTCACCTTCGATGACTTAGTGCCATTATTTAAAAAGCACGTTAAGGCAATCGTTCTTTACGGTGAAACTAAGTATCTTTTAGCTGATGCAGCTAGAAAAGCTGGCATTAAGGATATCGTGATCGTTAATACTCTTCAAGAAGCTGTTCCAAGAGCTTATGAATTAACTGAACCTGGTGACGTAATGTTGTTCTCACCAGCTTGTGCTTCATGGGATCAATTTAGAACTTTTGAAGAACGTGGCGATTACTTTGTTAGATTTGTTAGGGAATTAAAGACTAAATAAAAATGAGAGTTATATTTACAGGCGGCGGCACTGGTGGCCACATTTACCCAATCATGGCAATTATTGAACGTTTGAAAGAACGTGGAATTAGCAAGAACGACGAGATCTTATTTGTAGGTACGCAAAAAGGTTTGGAATCAAAGATTGTTCCTGCTGCTGGAGTTAATTTTAAAACTATTAAAATCCAGGGCTTTAACCGCAAGCATCCATTAAAGAACTTTGAAACGATCAAGTTATTCTTGCAAGCTACTAAAAGTGCTCGAAAGATTTTACAAGAATTTAAGCCAGATGTTGTTTTAGGTACTGGTGGTTACGTTAGTGGTGCCATGGTTTATGAAGCAGCTAAAATGCATATTCCAACCATGATTCATGAATCAAACTCTGTAGTTGGTTTAGCTAACAAGTTTTTGGGTCACTATGTTGACAAGATTTGTTACACCTTTGACGATGCTGCTAAAGAATTTCCTGAAAAAAAGAAATTGGTTAAAACTGGTAACCCTCGTTCACAACAAGTTTTAGGCTTGAATGAAGAAAAGATCGACATCAAGAAAGAATGGGGTCTTAACCCACAAATGCCAACAGTTTTGGTCTTTGGTGGTTCACGTGGTGCTTTAGCAATCAACCGTATCATGCTTAAATCATTAATGACTCTTAAAAAGAAGCCATATCAAATTATTTGGGCTACTGGTACTTATTACTTTGATTCTGTACAAAAGAAGTTAAAGGACATTGATATTGGTACTAATATTAAAATCGTGCCATATATTCAAAATATGCCTGGACTTTTACCCCAAATGACCTGTGTTGTTTCTAGATCAGGTGCTACCAGTATTGCAGAATTTACTGCATTGGGTGTTCCAGTAATCTTGATTCCAAGTCCAAATGTAACCCATAACCACCAAATGAAGAACGCACTTGATTTGGAAAAGGCCGGAGCTGCATTAGTTATTCCTGAAGATGATTTAAATCCAAATAATTTTGTCTCTTCAATTGATCACATTTTGCTTGATGAAAAATATGCTAATGAAATGAGCAAAGCTTCTAAAGCATTAGGTGTTCCAGATGCCTCTGATCAAGTAATTAAAGTAATGCAAGAAATTTCTCGTTAGAAAGCAGGTGAGGCAGATGGCGAAAAAGCCGGTAACTAAAATTGATCCAAGAAAAGAATTGTCTCCGTACTTGAATCATGAATTTAATCAGCAGAAAAATAGTCGCAAGGGACAAGCCAAAATCTCTGCCTCGCTTTCTAGTCTGCAAGCTGAAAGACGTCGTTCATTAAGACGCAGGCTAGGCTTAATAATGACTGTTTCAATTTTAGCAGTTGCAGGTTTAGGCTATTATATTTCGCCCTTAGCAAATATTAGTACAGTTAAAGTAGTGGGTGCTGATGATTTGCCAATTAAGAAAATCGTCAAGGTTTCTAAGATTAAGGCGAGCGATAAGGTTTTTGACTATTTGTTTCAACAAAAAGATTTAAGTCAAAAATTATCTAAAGAATTTCCTGAAATTCAAAGTGCTCAGGCACATTTAGGTCATATTAACCAATTGATTTTACAGGTTAATGAACGACCAACCGTCGGTTATTTAAAAGATGGTGATAATTATCGCAAGATCTTGAATAATGGCAAAATTAGTAGTCAGTCTTTGACCTGGTCAAAGGTAAATCAAGACAAGCCTATTTTTGTTGGTTACAATAAGTCTGGTTCCTTAAAAGAAGATTTAAAATTGTTTAATAGTTTACCTGAAAACTTCAAAAATCAAGTAAAATTATTAAGTGGGAACACTAGACGAAATTCACAAATTATTTTTGTTATGAAAGATGGCAATGTAGTTGTGGGTAATGTTGTTACTATTAAAGATAAGATTAAATACTACGATGAAATTCGAATAAAAGCTGGCAAAAATAGTTTAATTGATTTAGAAGTAGGCGCATTTAGTAGACCTTTAACTTCAAGTGAGAAGAAGGCTTACGGCATATCGTAACTGCTTTATATGTTTATCTATGTTAAAATTTTTTCAGGGCAAATATTAATGGGGGCTTAATTTTGGAGAACTCAAATCTTTTAGTGGGACTTGACATAGGAACCACAAGTATAAAAGCCGTTGTCGCAGATGCGGGTAAAGTGATTGGTGCAGTTACTACGCCTAATTCTGGTATGAGACATGGTCAAATTGTTGATATTGATCAAACTGCTGCGGCAATTAGTAGAGCACTTAAGAGCGTAGCTGAAAAGACCAATGCTAATATTTATAGTGTTGTTGCTGGCATTCCTGTAGGGATGCTGCAACTAGAAACAGCTACAGGTTTTAGTAATGTAGGCGAACAAGGACAAGAAGTAAGTGATGGCGATGTTAAACGCGCTATCCAATCGGCCATTCATTCTGCAGTTAAGGATAATCGTGAAGCCATTACTTTTTTACCAAGTCGTTTCTTAATCGATGGTAAAACTGAAGTTGATGATCCAAGAAAGATGATTGCTCGTTCATTGGGTGTGAGTGGAATTTTGCTCACTGCTCCAACGGGTCCATTGCATAATATTAAAAAGGCAATTGAGCGAGCAGGTTATCATAATAACTTTTTCGTACCAACTCCACTAGCAATTTCAAGTATTGCTTTAAACGAAAGCGAGCGTACTTTTGGATCAGTTATTATTGACCTAGGTGGCGGTGTAAGTACTGCAACTGTTATTAAAGATGGTCAAATTAAGTATGCTAATATTGACTTGGAAGGCGGCAGCGATATCACTAATGATATCTCAACTGTTTTAAGCATTTCTAAGAGTGATGCGGAACAAATCAAGTTGGATTATGGTTATGCAGATCCTGATTTTGCCTCAAAGAATGATAAATTTGCGATTAATAGCGTTGGTGCCAATGGTCAACAAATGATCGATGAGGTATATCTTAGTGAGATTATTAATGCCCGCTTAGAACAAATCCTAACTAGATTGGGTAAAGGTCTTGCTAAACACCATGCTTTAAAGCAACCAGGTGGTATTGTAATCACTGGTGGTACTAGCCTTCTTCAAGGAATTGATACCTTGACAGCTAATGGCTTAAATGTAAAAGCTCGTATTTATCAACCTGATCAAATTGGCATGCGTAGCCCAATTTATACTGCTGCTTATGGTATTGTAAATTACTCATACAAGATGTCAGAAATTGACTATTTAGTTAATGGAGTAATTTACGGCTTTGGTGAAAGCGTATCTGCAGAACCTGTTCAAGCAAAAAGTACCAAGATTTCGAAAAGTACAGCTTCTAATAGTGAAAGTGAAGAAAAAGAAGCTTATAATAGAAACAAAATGTCCGCCGAAGATGCAACTTCTACGGATGAAAAAGATAATAATCAAGAAAAAACTAATGGCTTAAAGAGTTTCTTCAAGAAATTCTTTGATTAAAGGTGGTTAATTTAATGGATTTTACATTCGATTCAGACGACAATAAAAATGCTGTCATCAAAGTTATTGGTGTTGGCGGTGCCGGTGGCAATGCTGTTAACCGAATGATTGACGATGGTGTACAAGGCGTTTCCTTTATTGCAGCAAACACTGATGTGCAAGCTTTAAACAGCAATAAGGCTGAAAACAAGATTCAATTAGGGCCAAAACTTACACGTGGTTTAGGTGCCGGTTCACATCCAGAAGTTGGACAAAAAGCAGCTGAAGAAAGTGAACAAACAATTGAAGATGCACTAAAAGGTGCAGATATGATTTTCATTACTGCTGGTATGGGTGGTGGTACCGGTACTGGTGCTGCTCCTGTAGTAGCTAAAATTGCACGTGAGACAGGTGCTTTGACTGTTGGTGTAGTTACTCGTCCATTCAGTTTTGAAGGCCCTAAGCGTTCAAAAAACGCCGCTGAAGGTATTACTCAACTTAAGCAATACGTTGATACTTTAGTTATTATTGCTAACAACCGTTTGCTTGAAATGGTAGATAAGAAGACCCCTATGATGGATGCCTTCAAGGAAGCAGACAATGTCTTGAAGCAAGGTGTTCAAGGTATTTCAGACCTGATTACTTCAACTGACTACGTTAACTTGGACTTTGCTGATGTTAAGACTGTTATGGAAAACCAAGGTGCAGCCTTAATGGGTATTGGTCGTGCTAGTGGCGAAAACAGAACTGTTGAAGCTACTAAGTTGGCTATTTCTTCACCACTTCTTGAAGTTTCAATTGATGGTGCAAAGCAAGTTCTTCTTAACATTACTGGTGGACCTGACCTTACTTTGTTTGAAGCACAAGATGCTTCAGAAATTGTTTCTAAGGCTGCTGGTGATGATGTTAACATCATCTTCGGTACTTCAATTAATCCTAACTTAGGTGATGAAGTTGTCGTAACTGTTATTGCAACAGGTATCGATTCTGAAGCTGAAGAAGCTGCTTCAAAGCAATTACCAGGACGCAGTCACCAAATTAAGGCTCAACCTAAGAAGGAAGAACCAGAAGTTAATAAGACTGTTCAACCTGAAAATCAACCAGTTGATCGTCCACAAACAGTTCATCCTGCTTCTGAGTCAGAAGAAAAGCATGCAGCTCCAAAGCAAACTATGGTAGATCCTACTAGTGTTTGGGGCTTAAATGATAACCAAGATAATCAAAGAAGAAATGCAAAGCCTGCTGAACCAAAGAAAGATCAAGACAGCTTTGAAGCTTTTAATAATGAAGGCCAAGACAGCATTTCTCAAATTGAAACTAGTGCTCAAGATGACGATGATGACAATAGCGATATTCCATTCTTCAAGCATCGTGGCGAAAACTAGTAGCGGAGGTAGATGAAGATGGCTTTTGATAAATTAGGCAGATTCTTTGGAATTTCAAACGATGAAGAATTATCAAATGATGAAGAAGAATATGCTCCTCAAAATAACGAAAACAATACAGATGTACCTCTAAATTCTGTAAATCGCGATAATGTAGTATCAATTAAATCCGGTTTAAATTCATCTAAAAGCAAAATTGTATTGTATGAGCCTAGAGTTTATTCAGATGCTAAAGATGTTGCACAAAACTTGCTTAATAATAAAGCAGTTGTAATTAACTTTAGTAGAATGGAAGATAATTCAGCTCGTAGAATTGTTGATTTCATTACAGGAACAGTTTATGCCTTGAATGGTGAAATCCAACGTATCGGTGACAGAATCTTTTTGGCTACGCCACCTAAGTTTGTTACTGATGGAAAAATTAGTGATTTAGTGGATAAGAAAGATAACTTGAGTTAATGTTCAACGTATTACATGTAATTTATTTAATACTTACTTGGGTATTATGGCTCTACAGTCTTTTTATTGTAATAGATGCAATTATGAGCTGGTTACCAATGTTAAGAAATTCAGTTGTGGGACGCTTTTTGGATAAAGTCGTTAACCCATACTTGAATTTGTTTAGAAGAGGGCCATTAGCTAAATTAGCTTATTCAACGGGAATTGATGTTTCTCCGATAATTGCATTATTCATTTTGTATTTTGTACAAAATTATGTCTTGATTTGGATTTTTAATCTTTTATTGAGGTTATTAGGTTAATGGAACGTAGACAAGCAAGTAAGTTTTACCCACATTTTAATCAAGAAGAAAGACCAGTAATTGACTATTTTACTGGTCTTTTTAATCAATTAATTTTTAAACATGAACCAATTTTGACGGATTTTTTGGATCCGGCTAAAAGAGATATCTTAAAAACAATTGTTGGTAATGATGCTTTTATTCAAGAGTACGGCGGCTATCCTAATGCAGAGAAAAAGAGGGCATTTTTAAGTGAGGAGTGGGTCAATCTTCGACCAGAAGATTATCAGATTCAGCCTTATGAAATCAACTACCCACAAAAATTTATTCAAATTAACCATAGTGCAGTCTTAGGAACTTTAGCAAATTCAGGCATTGATACCGATACTTTTGGCGATATTATTACTGACGAAAGCGGTAAGTGGCAATTCTTTGCTAAAAAAGAATTAAATGATTTCTTTGAAGAACAAATCGATCGAGTAGGAAGAGCTCAAGTAAAATTAAAGCCGATTTCTTTTAAAGAAGTTTTGGTGCCAGAAGATGATTCTAGTGAAAAAACAGAAGTTGTAGCTTCTATGAGAATCGATGCTGTTTTATCTGGGATTAGCAAACAAAGCCGTGGTCAAATCCAAAAGATGATTAATAGCAATTTAGTCAAATTAAATTGGCATGACATAGCAGATTCTAATATAATGGTAAAAGAAAACGATGTCTTAAGTTTAAGACATTTTGGTCGAATTTTAATTGAGGATATTTCGGCTACAAGAAAAGGTAAGTATAAGGTGGTGCTCAAACTTTGGCAAACAAAGAAGCAAAATTAACTCCAATGGATATTCATAATAAGGAGTTTAAATCCAGAGGCCGTAATGGATATGACCGCTATGAAGTAGATAGTTTCTTAGATGAAATTGTTGATAATTATGGGGATGCGCTTGACCAAATCGTTGATTTAAAGAATGAAGTTGTATCTTTAAATAATAAAAATAAAGATTTACAAGCACAGGTTGATAAATATAACGATAAAAAGAGGTCAATCAATAAGTCTCTTGTTTCTGCTCAACAAAATGCAGATGAAATGAAAAAAAGAGCAGAAGCAGAGGCTAAGCGTGTTGTTGCAGAAGCTAAAAAGCAAGCTGAAACTGATACAAGTTATCAGAAGCAACAACAAGAAGTTATTTCAAGTGATTACAAACGTTTGAAAGAACAAATTGGTGAATTCCGCAATCGCATGCAAGCAATGTTGCAAGCTGAAATTGATAATTTAAACGATGAACGTTGGCAACATGCTTTGGACGAATATTTCCATACTCAACGTTTTTATCCAGGTAATGGTGCTGAACCCGTTCCTGCAGGTCCAGAAAGCCAAGAAGAAGAGTTTGCTCGTGAAGCTGCGTTAGATGATGACGACGAAGATGTTGACAATTATGATGAAGATGACGTAAACTTTTCTCAAGACCCTGATGATTTAAGTTTAGATCCGCCAGATGATCCAGATGACACTGACGATGATGATTCTGCTCCTAAGCCAATGACAGGGGACAGTCCGAGTCATGAAACAATTAATATTAAACCTGAGACTACTAATAATTTAGGCTCAAAGATTGTTTTTCCGGACAATTACAAAAAATAGATAATTAGATTGACAGTAAAACTTGATGGCAAATCAGCGAGTTAGTGATGGTGTGAGACTAACATAAGAGCCGGATAGTTGATCAGCTGCCTATTAATCTAAACGCCTTTTGCACGTTACGCAAAGTTAAGTGGAACTCTTTTAGAGTTCAATTTAGGTGGTACCACGGTTAACCTCGTCCTAATTTTGGACGAGGTTTTCTTTTTTTAGAAAGGAATTAAGTTAATGAGAATTAAGGATACGCTTAATTTAGGTAAAACTAAATTTAAGATGCGCGGTAATTTACCTGTTCGTGAAGCTCAATGGCAAAAAGAATGGGAAGAAAATGATTTATACGAACAAAGATTGAAGTTAAATGAAGGTCATCCTCGTTTTGACTTACACGATGGCCCTCCATTTGCCAACGGTAATATTCACATGGGTCACGCTTTGAACAAGATTTCAAAGGACATCATTGTTCGTTACAAGAATATGAATGGTTACTACGCACCATACGTTCCAGGTTGGGATACTCACGGCCTTCCAGTTGAACAACAATTGGCTAAAAAGGGCGTAGACCGTAAGACAATGGATCGTGCTAAATATCGTGAACTTTGTCGTCAATATGCTGAAGAACAAATTCAAAAGCAAATGACTGACTTCAAGCGTCTTGGTGTAATGGCAGATTGGGATCACCCATACATTACTTTGCAACATGACTTTGAAGCACAAGAAATTCGTGTCTTCGGTGAAATGTTTAAGAAGGGCTACATTTACAAGGGCTTAAAGCCAGTTTATTGGTCATGGTCAAGTGAATCTACTTTAGCTGAAGCTGAAGTTGAATATCATGATATCAAGTCACCAAGAATCTATGTAGCATTTCCAATTAAAGACGGTAAAGGTAAGTTGGGTTCAGATGTATCACTTGTAATTTGGACTACTACCCCTTGGACTATTCCAAGTAATGTAGGTATTACCCTTAACCCTAAGTTTGACTACTCAGTAGTTGAAGTTAATGGCAAGAAATACGTTATCGGTACTGATCGTTTACCAGCAGTAGCTGAAGATTTGGGTTGGAAAGATTACAAAGTCTTAAAGCACATGGCTGGTACAGAATTCGATCGTATGACTTACAAGCACCCACTTTACGACATAACTGGTTTAGTTATGAACGATGCTTATGTTACTGATGACGATGGTACTGGTTTAGTTCACAACGCAACTGGTTTTGGTGAAGATGACTACCGTGTTGGTCAAAAGTATGGCATCCCTGTCTTCAGTCCAATGGATGCACAAGGTCGCTTTACTAAAGATGTTCCAGACCCAGATTTAGTAGGTATGTTCTACGATGATGCTAATAAGGTTGTTGCAGATAAATTGAAGAAGGCTGGCGCACTTCTTAAGTTAAGCTTCTTTACTCACTCATACCCACACGATTGGCGTACTAAGAAGCCAGTTATCTATCGTGCAACTACACAATGGTTTGCTTCAATTGACAAGTTTAGAGATCAAATTCTTGATCAAATTGAAAAAGCAAAATTTATTCCTACATGGGGTAAGACTCGTCTTTACAACATGATTAAAGACCGTGGCGACTGGGTAATTTCACGTCAACGTGCTTGGGGTGTTCCACTTCCAATTTTCTACGCAGAAGATGGTACTCCAATCGTTACTCCAGAAACTATTAACCATATTGCTGATATCTTTGAAAAAGAAGGCTCAAACGCTTGGTACACTCATACTGCCAAGGAATTGTTGCCAGACGGCTTTACTTCAGAACATTCACCAAATGGCAAGTTTACTAAAGAAACAGATATCCTTGATGTTTGGTTTGACTCAGGTTCTTCATGGTCAGGCGTTATGGAAAAACGCGATGGCTTGCACTACCCAGCTGATCTTTACCTTGAAGGTAGTGACCAATACCGTGGTTGGTTCAACTCAAGTTTGATTACTTCAGTTGCCGTAACTGGCAAGGCTCCTTATAAAGAAGTATTGTCACAAGGTTTCGTATTGGATGATAAGGGCCACAAGATGTCTAAGTCTCTTGGTAACGTTATTTCACCAAACGACGTCATCAAGAAGATGGGTGCCGAAATCATTAGACTTTGGGTTGCTCAAGCTGATACTACTTCTGATGTTGCAGTTTCAATGGGTATTTTGCAACAATCAGCAGAAAGCTACAGAAAGATCAGAAATACTTTCCGTTACATGTTAGCTAACACTAGTGACTTTGATCCAAAGGAAAACCGTGTTGCTTACGATGATCTTCGTTCAGTTGACCAATACATGGAAGTTAAGTTAAATGACTTGGTAAAGGAATGCTTGGCTGCATATGACAAGTTTGACTTTACTTCAGTATTCAAGAAGGTCTTCAACTTTATTTCTAATGATCTTTCAGCATTCTACCTTGATTTTGCTAAGGACGTTCTTTACATTGAAAGAGAAGACAGCAATGCACGTCGCTCAATGCAAACTGTTATTTACGATGCTGCAGTTAAGTTGGCTAAGATCTTGACTCCAATTTTGCCACACACTATGGAAGAAATTTGGGGCTTCTTGAAGGAACCAGAAGACTACGTACAACTTGCTAACATGCCTAAGGTTGAAAGTTATGCAAACCACGATGAACTTCTTGAAAACTGGGCTAAGTTTATGAAGCTTCGTGATGACGTATTAAAGGCATTGGAAGATGCAAGAAATAAGAAGTTAATCGGTAAGTCATTTGAAGCAGCTGTAACTATTTATCCTGATAAGGAAACTAAGGCTATGCTTGATGATTTAGATGCTGACTTCAGACAAATTTTGATCGTATCTAAGTTAACTATTGCTGATGGCGATGCACCTGAAAATGTTGAAAAATTGAATAATGCAAGTATCGTAGTTGAACATGCTGAAGGCGAAGTTTGTCCTCGTTGTAGAATGATCAGAACCGATATTGGTGAAGATCCTAAGTTGCCAAAACTTTGTGGTCGTTGTGCCAAGATTGTAGAAGCTGATTATCCAGAAGCTGTTCAAGAAGGATTAGAAGACTAATGCGTTTAGGTACTGTTAAACAATTCGATGATGGTAGCAGCTATGGCTTTATCGAAGATGATAAAAATCACAAATCATACTTTGTCTTTTATAAGGCCATTAAAGAAGAAGGCTATAAAACTTTAAAAGTAGGCGATAGAGTTAAGTATCAATTAGCTCAAGGAAAAAATGGCCTACAATGTGTTAACGTTTATTTAGCCTAAAAGGAGACAAGAGACTTAGTGGATTTAAAAGAAACAGAAATCTCTTCACAGCAGATTTTTCAAGGACGAATTTTAGATTTATCCGTTCGTACAATCAAGCTTCCTAATGGTGAAACTGCAACAAGAGAAATAATCAAGCACCGTCCAGCATCTGGTGTAATTGCTATTAATGATGAACAAAAGATGCTTTTAGTAAAGCAATGGCGTGAAGCAATTAAGCAATTGACGCTAGAAATACCAGCAGGATTAATTGATCCTACAGATGCTAGTCCTCTTGATGCAATGAAGCGTGAATTAAATGAAGAGGGCGGCTATAAGGCAGAATATTGGGAAAAGGTAAGTGAATTTTACTCAAATCCAGGCTTCTGTGATGAAAAGATGTATCTTTTCTACTGTGATACTTTAACTAAACTTACTGATAAGCGTTCATTAGATGAAGATGAATTCTTGACTGCTGATTGGTATAGCTTAGATGAATTGAAGAATTTGCTATCTGAAGGAAAAATTGTTGATGCTAAGACTATTTACGCAATTACTGTTTGGGAAAACATGTTATTGCGTAATGCTCAAAGCGAGAATAAAGAATAACAATGACAGAAAAACGCTCTGATTATCGTAAGAGACAGAAAAAGAATTTATTCGGTAAAGTTAAATCTGCCTTTTCAGATAATGATTCAGAAGAAGTAGATGTTAATCCCGATTTTACAAAGGATAAGCCGGCAGAAATGCCGCGTCGTCCTTTGGCTGGGGATGGACAAGAATTTTATCAGCATGATGAACCGATTGATAAAGAAGCAGTACGTGAAAATAAGGCTTTAAAACTGAAAAAAAGATTGAATCGTGCTATTCTGTTAGTAATCGTGTTGATTGTTTTAGTGCTGCTTGCACTATTTCATTTATAATTTGGAAATGAGGAATAAGATGAAGATTGCGATTATCGTCCCAATGGCTGAAGAAGCTGAATTTTATCGTAATCATTTCCATTCAGAAAATAAAGAAATGTTCGGATCGACTGAATTCGAACATTTTTCTGTTAATGGCAATGATGTATATTTAGGCTTAAGTGGTATTGGCAAAGTCCAAGCAGCCATGAACCTTTCTAGTTTATTAACTAGTGTTGATATTGATGTAATATTTATGACTGGTTCAGCCGGTGCTCTTAAAGAAGATGTTCATCAAGAAGATCTTGTATTACCTAATGCTTTTGCATATTATGATGCACACAATACTGCAGCTGGTGATTATGTGGAAGGACAAATCCCTCAACAACCAGCCCAATTTGTACTTGATTCACCAGAACGTGATGCCTTTGCAAATTATTTAAATAAGCAAAATGTTGCATTTCGTGAAGGTTTAGTTGTAACAGGTGACTCATTTATCGCATCAAATGAACAAAAAGATATGATAAAGAAAAACTTCCCAGATGCTCTATGCGTTGAGATGGAAGGTGCGGCTTTTGCACAAGTTGCTCATGCCTTTAATAAGCCATTGGTTGCTATGCGTGCAATCTCTGATAATGGCGATGGTTCAGCTAATGAGGATTTCGATACTTTTGTAAAGAAGGTTGGAGCTAAGGCCGCTAAGTTAATTAGTGATTATGTAGAAAAGATGAATTAGAATATGCGTGAGATTTATTTAGATAATGCTGCAACAACTCCTATGTCTCCAAAGGTGATTGATGTTATTACTGATGAAATGAAAAATGATTTTGGTAATGCATCAAGTACTTATGAAATTGGGCGTAGAGCAAGAAACGTGATTGATAAGGCGCGTCATCAAATTGCGGAAAGCATTAATGCTAAAGACGGCGAAATCATTTTTACTTCAGGTGGTTCTGAAAGTAATAATACCGCAATTTTTGGAACGGCTTATGGACGTAAAAATATTGGTAAAAAAATCATTACCGATAAAATTGAACACCCATCAGTTTTGAATCCAATGAAACGTCTTGAGCAAGAAGGCTACGACATTGTCTATTTAGATGTTGATGAAAAGGGCCAAATTTCTTTAGATCAATTAAAGAAAGAATTAACGCCAGATACAATTCTAGTTTCAATCATGGCTGTAAATAACGAAGTAGGTACCAAGATGCCATTAAAAGAAATTGGTGAAATGGTCAAAGATAGTAATGCTTACTTCCACGTTGATAATGTACAAGGTATGGGTACAGTTGATATTGACGTCAAGGCCATGAACATTGACTTCTTATCAGTATCAGCTCATAAAATTAACGGACCAAAGTTTTTGGGCTTCTTGTATGAAAATTCTGATATCAGTATTCCTAACTTGGTTTTAGGTGGCGAACAAGAAGTTAAGCGTCGTGCAGGGACAGAAAATGTACCTGGAATTGCTGGCTTTGGCGAAGCCGTTAAGGAATTAACCGAAGTTGGTCGCGATAGTCTTCAAGAAAAATATGCTCATTTTCAAGATATTATCTTAAAAGCTTTAGACGATAATCATATTGATTATGAGATCAATGGCGGATATGGAGATGGCTATTCTCATCACGTATTGAATTTGTGGCTTAAGGGAGTTTCTACCACTTCTATGCAAACTAATCTTGATTTGAATGGTTATGCAGTTTCGGGTGGTTCTGCATGTACTGCAGGGTCACTTGAACCTTCACATGTTTTGATTGCATGTTTTGGTGAAGATTCTCCACGTATAAATGAATCAATTAGAATCTCATTTGGGCGTTATAATACAGATGAAGAAGTTAAATCTTTTGCACAAGAACTAGTAAAAATTGCTAAAAGAATTCAAGCAAAAAATAAATAGTTGCTTTCAAAAAGAAAGTATCTTATTATAAATAAGTGAGGAAAATTATGGCAAATACAGTTGTGATTAATGGTGATAAACGTAAGTTTACTTTAAGTTCTGATTTGAAGCTTTATGCTTTGATCGATGCAGGATTTGTAAAGACTCCAAAGGGTAATTTCAATTATGAACATCCCCTTTACAATGATTCACCTTATAATGCACCTACTAAGTTAAAGATGACTATCAATAAAGATTTGTCACATTTAACAATGGTCGTTACTGATCGCAGTGGTTTGCAAAAAGTTAATATTTTTAAGAATAAGCAATTAGCTGCTACTGTTGATCTTTTGAACTACATTTTAAAAGATCTTGAGGAGCGCAATATTTTGCTAGAGGTAAAGGATTGATTGAATAATGGTTGACAATAGTAAGATCAGAGTAGTTGTTGGTATGAGTGGCGGTGTTGATTCATCCGTTTCAGCACTTTTACTCAAACAACAAGGCTACGATGTTGTCGGCGTATTTATGAAGAACTGGGATGACACTGATGATTCCGGTGTTTGTACCGCTACAGAAGACTATGAAGATGTAAAAAAGGTAGCTGATAAAATTGGTATTCCTTATTATTCAATTAATTTTGAAAAGGAATATTGGCACCGCGTTTTCGAGTACTTCTTAAACGAATACAAGAAGGGTAGAACCCCTAACCCAGACGTAATGTGCAACAGTCAAATTAAGTTTAAGTCTTTCTTGGACTTTGCAATGGACTTGGATGCAGATTATATTGCAATGGGCCACTACGCTAAAACTGTTAAAGACGCAAATGGTGTAACTCACATGATGCGCCCAAAGGATGGTAACAAGGACCAAACTTATTTCTTGAGCCAATTGAATCAAGATCAAATTAAGAAGGTTATCTTCCCATTAGCTAACTTAACTAAGCCTCAAGTAAGAGAAATTGCTTTGGCAAATGATTTAGCTACAGCTAAGAAGAAGGATTCTACTGGTATTTGCTTCATCGGTGAAAGAAACTTCAGAAAGTTCTTGAGTGAATTTTTGCCAGCTAAGTCAGGTAAGATGGTTACTCCTGATGGCAAGGTTGTTGGTGAGCACGCAGGTTTGATGTACTACACTATTGGTCAGCGTCAAGGTTTGGGTCTTGGTTCAACCAAGGAATCAACTGATCCATGGTTTGTAGTTGGTAAGGATCTTAAGAAGAATGAATTAATCGTTGAGCAAGGTTACGATAGTCCACTTCTTTATGCTAGTCGTTTAAAGGCAAGCGATATGTCATTCTTTACTGGCAAGCCAGATCATGACTTCGAAATGCATTGCAGTGCTAAGTTCCGCTATCGTCAATGTGATATCGGTGTTACTGTTAAGTATCATGCTGCTGATAATACTGCAGATGTATACTTTGATGAGCCAGCACGTGCTGTAACTCCAGGCCAAGCTCTTGTTTTGTACAATGGCGAGGAATGTTTAGGCGGCGGCAACATCGATGCAGCTTACCAAGAAGATAAGAAGCTTCAATTAGTTTAAAATAAACCTTAAAAAGGATGTTCGTGTTTTCGAACATCCTTTTGTTTTGTGCTAAACTAGTACTAATTGATTATACGTATTTTAGGGAGATAAATATGCAAATTTATTTTGTTCGTCATGGTAAAACTGAATGGAATTTAGCAAGTCGCTTTCAAGGTGGGCATGGTGATTCACCACTTTTGCCTCAAAGTAAAGAAGATATTAAAAAATTAGGTCATCATTTAAAAGGTACTAAATTTAGAGGTATTTTTGCTAGTCCACTTGATCGTGCTTTTAATACCGCTCAAGGAATTGATGATGCAATGAATGCAAATTTACCAGTAGTAATTGATGAGCGTCTTCGTGAATTTAACTTAGGCGATATGGAAGGGATGAAATTTGCGGATGCAGAAAAGAAATTCCCTGAACAAATGGATAATTTCTGGCATCATCCTGATAAATATGATCCAACTGAACTTCATGGTGAAGATTATCCTCATGTTATTGCTCGTGGTAAATCCTTTGCTAAAGAAATGGCTGAAAGATTTCCTGATGATGATGACAAGATTTTGGCAGTTAGCCATGGTGCAGCCTTGTCAGCAATTATGGGTGGACTTTTAGGTTATCCTTTAAAAGATATTCGTAAAAATGGGGGATTAAGCAATACTAGTCTGACTGTTCTTGAAACTAAAGATGGCGGAAAAACTTTTAAACCAGTTGTTTGGAATGAAACTAGCTATTTAGGCAGAAAATTATCTAAGACGGATTCATTATAATGAGTACTAAAATAGAAGACCTTTACAATGAAGGCAAAGTAGATCAAGCTATTCATTTATTAATCAAAAAAATAGATGAAAAGCCGCAAAATGTAGAAAATTATCTGCAACTTTCTACCTATTTACTCGAGCAAGGTAGTGCAGATCAAGCACAAAAATTACTAGAACAAGCGCAACATTTAGTTAAAAAACCGCGTGAATTAAGTTATAACTTAGCTGTTTGCTACTATATGCAGGGTGATTTTGATAAGGCACTGAATTTATTAAATCAAATTCCTAACGATGATTTAACGCTTTATCAAAAAGCGCTAACTTATTTAAAACTGGGGCAAAGTCAAAAAGCTTTGGCATATGCTTTAACTATTAAGAAAATAGATGAGCGTGTTCAAGAACTTTTAGGCGATATTTGGTTAAGCATGGGTGAATCTAAACAAGCTGAGCAAATGTATTTGTCTATTCCAGAAAATAAAAGAACGGCAAAGATTTATTTCTTGCTTGGAGTAACTATTTTAGAAAAAGATCGTGATCAAGCTGAGAAGTATTTTGATCAAGCTAAACAAATGGATTCAAAATATTACCATCATGCAATGAGTCAATATGCCTCAATTATGAAAATGCTAAATGACAAGGAAAAGAAAAAATAATGGTCGAATTTACCGGTAAGGTTAACGGGATCGTTTTCGAGAACGACAAAGATTTATATAAAATTCTAGATGTTGAAATTATTGGCTCACTGGAAAACTATTCACGCGATGAAATCAAGGTGACCGGTAATTTTGGCGATATTCAAATTTCTGCTAGCTATCGTTTTGATGGCAAATTAGTGATGCATGAAAAGTTTGGTTTGCAGTTTAGAGCTAATAGCTATAAGCAAGTTTTGCCACATGAAGAAGGTTCATTAACTAAGTATTTAAGTTCTGATAAATTTCCAGGCATCGGGAAAAAGGCTGCCAATACTATTATTGATGAACTTGGGTTAAATGCTCTGGATATTTTAAAAGAAAAGCCAAGTAAAATAGATACACTGTCACTATCTAGAAAACAAAAAGATAGTTTGCTTTCTGGATTGAATTCAATGGATTCTTATTCAGAAATTGTTTTAAAACTGGCTCAGTATGGTATAAATAGACGAATAGCAGCTAATATTTATCAAATGTATCATGGAGATAGTCTAAAGAAACTTCAGACAGATCCTTATGCCGTCATTAATGATGTAACTGGTTTTGGCTTTAAATCAGCTGATATGTTGGGTAAGCAGTTAGAAATCCAAGATGATGATCCACGTAGAATAAATGGTGCGATTTATCAGGTACTAATTGATGCCTTAAGCAGCAAGGGCGATACATATGTTGAGTTAAAAGAACTCTTGACTGAAGCAAGCAAACTATTGCAAATCGGTGAATTTGATCCGATTGCCAATTGTGTTATTGCCTTGCAACAAAAGGGCAAAATCATTGTTGATGATAATAAAGCAGCACTCCAAAATATTTATCAAACAGAAGCTGATATAGCTCATTCGATGAAATATTTGGTTCAATCAAGACGTGACCAAGAAGATGAGCAATATAGTGAATCAGAGATGGATGAAGCTATTAAGTCGGCAGAAAAAGAGCTACAAATTAAATATGATGAAACGCAAAAGTTAGCAATAAAGAATGCGCTAAATCATCCTATTTCAATTTTGACTGGTGGACCAGGTACAGGTAAGACTACCATCATCAACGGAATTTTACTTGCTTTAAGAAAATTGGCTGAAATTCCGGCTTCTGCTTTATATAGTGAGGATCCACCATTTCTTTTAGCTGCTCCTACTGGCCGTGCAGCTAAGAGAATGAGCGAGATTACAGGTATTGGCGCTAAGACAATTCACCGGATGTTGGGACTTGGCATTGGGGATGCAAATGCTGGTGAACTTAATGAATTAAATGGTGAAATATTAATCATTGATGAAATGTCGATGGTTGATATGTTCTTATTCAAACAGCTTTTGTCTAGTATTAATCAAGTGCGTCATATCGTATTTGTTGGAGATAAAGATCAGCTTCCATCAGTTGGTGCTGGAAATGTGTTTAGTGATTTAATCAAGTCACAAGCATTTCCGACTACAATTTTGAAACAAATTCATAGGCAGGGTGATGATTCAACGATTATTTCACTTGCCCATGCTGTCAATGAAGGCATTGATGAACAAGCACTATTTAAGAAAACTAAAAATTATTCATTCATCAGTTGTCGTCCAGATTTAGTTGGGGATGCTGTTGGTCAAATTGTGGAACTAGCTTTAAAGCGTGGCTTTGCTAAAGACGATATTCAAGTATTAGGTGCGATGTATCATGGCAATGGTGGTGTAAATAATCTGAATGATATTATTCAAGAAATTATGAATCCACCTAAGGCTAAAAGTAAATCACTTGAAGCACATAATGAAACGTTCCGTATTGGCGACCGAATTTTGCAATTACAAAATAATCCTGAAAAAGATATCTATAATGGCCAAATTGGTAAGATAAGCAGTATCGATGAAGAGAATTCTAAAGAATGCATGGTTGCTAAATTTGATGATCGTGAAGTTACTTTCGGTCGAAAGGACTTAAATGATTTGACAAGAGCATATGCAATCACAATCCATAAATCTCAAGGTTCAGAATTTCCACTAGTAGTATTAAATTTAACAATGCAGAATTATGTAATGCTTAAACGTAATCTGCTTTATACTGCTATTACACGTGCAGAAAAGAATTTAGTACTGGTAGGCGATCCTAGGGCATTTGTTGCTGCATTTAAGACACCAGGCAATGATCGTAAAACAGGCTTAGCGCAAAAATTACGTAAGCAATTAGGTATCACAGATGAGAAAAAAGAACCTGTTAAGGAAAAAGAAGAAGGGCAAGCTGAGCCAAAGAAACCAGAGGATTATATTTTGACACCTGAAAAAATTTATTCTGGTGAAATTGATCCAATGATCGGTATGAAAGATATTCATTTATAATAAAAAAAGCCTTATGATTCCTAGATTCATAAGGCTTTTTGAATATACAAAGGCATGATATAATTAGTATGCTTAAACGCATGTTCTAAGGATATTAATTATATGGATATTACAATTATTACGCTTACAGTAGGTATAATTACCTATTGTTTTTTTCGGTCAATAAAAAACAAAAGTAAAATAAAAAAAGTAGAACTCAGTGATACGGATAAAGAGGAACTTAATAAATTAGAAAAAATAGCAGGGAAACAGTTGCCATATCGTTTTCCAAATAAGCGCGGCCTAACTTTTCAGATTGTTGAATTTGTACGACCTGGATATATTAAACGAAGAATCTTTGATCGTAATGGTCATTGCCTATTTTTAATTAAATATAATTTGGATCGAACAATTGCGGAATTTATTGAGTTTGGTGTTACAGATGGTCATTATTTTAGGAAGACTGTTTGGAACGAGAATGATGAAAAAAGCGAATTTTATCAAAATGGGAAACGCCGGATCGCAAATTTTTTACAGATAAAAACTAAATTGCAATACTATCGATCTATGGTGCAAGAGAAAAAAGCAGAAGTTATGCCACTTGAAAACGATATGAAGCAGTATGCTAACGAACTTGAAAACCATGCTTATTATCAAAAAGAGTGGGTAAAGCGTGATAAAATTACTGATACGGAATCTGTTCATTCGATTGAAAAGGCAGAGAAGTTAGATTTTACTAAAAAAAGAGATATAAGAAGGGCACTACAGCCACGAAATGTGTTGCGAGTTAGTGCAATTAATTCAGGATTTAAGACATATAACAAAAACGTTGAGAACTTTCAAAAAAGAATGTCTGATCTGCATTTAGGAGAAATTAAGCATTTGCATACTATGGATGTATTATCTGAACATGATTTGCGTCATGCTAGTAATCTTCTTGCCGGAATGGCTGCAGAAGAATTAGTGAATAAGAAGATTAAAGAGGTTCAATTTGGTAAAGTACTGATTCATAACTTAATTTTGCCATATCCGTATGGAAAGAAAACTAAGCTGGGTAATAATCAAATTGATCATTTGGTAATCGCATCTAGCGGTATTTTTTGTTTTGAAACTAAGGCTCGGACAAGTAAGAATAATTCTTATGATATGCTCAAAGATTATAGTGAAATAGCTGATCAAGTGGCTAAGCACAAGGAAAGTATCAAGTATGTCTTAGAAAAGAGCAACAATCCTGTCATTATTAATCTTTTAAAAAGGATTCCCAGTATAGATCAATTGATTCGCAACATCGTTGTGGTAGTTAGTCGTAACGAAAACGATGTTAAACTAGATAAGACTGAACGGTATCAAAGAGTAGGAATTGAGGTTTGTCAATTAGATGATATTCAATCTATCTTAGTTAAAGCTCAGAATAATATTGGTCTGCAACCCGAAGAAATATCCGCGATAGGCGAAGAGATGGCAAATAATAAAGCCTTAGAAGAAGAGAATACTTTTAGTGAAAATGTATTATTATTTGAAGATGACTTGAATTTAGACGAAAAAATAGTGGATGAACAGCTTTATCATGCTAACCAGGTAATTAAACATATAGAGCATATCAATAACTTATTAGCAGATTATTTAGCTGGTGCACGTGAGTGGAGACAGCTATATCAGCAATATAGTTATTGGAAAAAGTTTTATAATCAAGTTAGCAATTTTGCTGATGTGGAAACTTATCATTCTAAGCATCAGGTAGATAAAGAAATCTTGGATGAAATATAAAAACCAGAGGATTTTTTTCTCTGGTTTTTTACTTTAGCAGATTAAAGTGATCAATTTTAAATTTTACTTTAAAACTTTGTTTATTGACGTCTTCACCATCAATTTGAGCAAACTCAGGTTTTCTAGTCTCAACTTGAATTTCTTTAGCTTCAACATAATGGAATTGTGGCGCATTTACGTGTGAGCCATCTTTTAGCAATTTACTGAATAAAAAGATAAATTTACTTAAACTAGGCTTTTCAACGATGACCGTATCTAAATGATGACTATAAACGTCGGCTTTAGGTAAAATCGCAAAGCCACCACCAAAATATGGGTGATTAGTAGTGGTAACAAAATAGGCGTCACCATAACGTAAAGTTTGATCTTTAGTTTTAACAGTTACGGCAAATGTATCTTGTTTAGCTAATGCCTTGATGACATTCAAGCCATAAATGAAGTTGCCTAAATTAAGCTGATTTAACTTTTCTTTTAGTTGCTCATGGTTGCTTTGATAAACTATGAATGCGTCAAAACCGATCCCAAAATTGTTAACGAAATAACCAGTCTTTTCTTCTGGTATGTTAGAAGAAAAGTAGCCGCAGTCTACTTGTTCTGGTTCTGGATCATTAAGTAGATTATGAATTAATTCTCGAGGATCAGCTGTTAGACCTGCACCGCGAGCAAAATCGTTACCAGTACCAGCAGGCAAATAAGTAATAGGAGTCTCAGGATAGTTTGATGTTTTTATACCGTTTAATACTTCGTTAAACGAGCCATCTCCGCCTATTACAATTAAAATGTCATTTTTAGTTGGGTTAGTATTCGCATAATTTTTAGCCAAAGTAGTTAATTCTTTAGGAAAGCGGCTTTTTTGGCAGGTAAATGAAATATTTGATTCATTTAATACATGCTGCATTGCTGCATTAGCTTTTTTAGCATTGCCATTTCCAGCTGTTTCGTTGACTAATAAATGTACCCTTATTTGTTTGCTCATAATTAATTCTGTAGTTCTAAAATAAAAGACTCCCGAAGGAGCCTCGTTATTATCTATTTCTTTTCAATGATGATTGGTAAAATCATTGGACGTCTTTCAGTCTTAGAGTAGAGGAAGTCAGATAGGTTTTCGGTAATTGCTTTCTTGATTTCACTTTCCTTAGGCTTATCTGATTTTGCCATTTCATTTCTAAGAACATGGTAGACATGCTTTTGAGCCTGACTAATTAATTCAGTTGCTTCTCTCATATAAACGAATCCACGACTTAAAATGTCAGGTCCAGCAAGAACACGCTTATGCTTGTAGTCGACTGTAGCAACTGCTACAACTAATCCTTCTTCTGAAAGGATTTGACGGTCGTGAACTACAACATTGCCAACATCTGCTGTACCGGATGTATCAACATAAACATCACCGGCAGGGATGCGTCCAGCAAGTCTTGCGCCATTTGGACCAAAGCATACAACTTCACCGTTAGATAAAACGAATGTGTTTTCTGCAGGAACACCTGCTTCTTGAGCAAGTTTGGTGTGAATAACCTGCATTCTGTATTCACCGTGAACAGGAATCATATACTTAGGCTTGGTTAAACGAACCATCATCTTAAGCTCTTCTTGACCACCGTGTCCAGAAGTGTGGACGTTGTTAACACGTCCGTGAATTACATTAGCTCCGCCTTCCATTAATTTATTAATTAAGTGGTTAACGCTCAATGTATTACCTGGAATTGGGTTAGAAGAGAAGATTACTGTATCGCCAGGTTGTAAAGTGATTTGTCTGTGTGTACCATTAGCAATTCTAGATAAAGCAGCTAGTGGTTCACCTTGTGAACCGGTACATAAAATCATCACTTTATCAGGTGGCAACTTATTGATTTCTTCAGCATCAACAATTAAATCTTTAGGCACATGCAAGTAACCTAAATCAATACCATTGTCGACACCATTTTCCATGCTTCGCCCGAAGATAGCAACTTTTCTACCAGTATCGATAGCCGCTTGAATTGCAGTAGATACACGATAAAGGTTAGATGCAAAAGTAGCAAAGATGATTCTACCATGAATACCTGTAATGATATTATGGAGTGATTGTGCAACGAATCTTTCAGACTTAGTAAATTGAGTAACTTCAGCGTTAGTTGAGTCTGAAAGAAGAGCAAGCACACCTTCATTGCCTAATTTAGCCATCTTTTGAAAATCTGGAGCTGGTTGATTCATTACAGGAGTCAAGTCAAACTTGAAGTCACCTGTGAAGACAACAGCACCAAGTGGTGTGTGAACAGCAATTCCCAATGTATCAGGAATTGAGTGGGTAGTTCTAAAGAATGAAACAGAAAGTTTCTTAAACTTTAAAACAGTATCCTCGTGTTCTTCGTGTAATTCAGTCGTCTTTAAAATTCCGTGATCTTCCAATTTACCTCTGATTAAAGATAAGGCAAATGGTGTTGCATAAACTGGAATTTCAGGGATCTTTTCTAGTAAGAAAGGAATACCACCAATGTGGTCTTCGTGTCCGTGACTGACTACAAGAGCCTTGATTTTCTTACGATTCTTAATTAGGTAAGAGTAATCTGAAATTACGTAGTTGATACCTAATAAATCATCTTCGGGGAATTTAATACCACAGTCCATGATGATAATTTCATCTTGGTACTGCACACAATACATATTTTTGCCAATTTCATGCAAACCCCCGATTGCATAAACGGCTACTTCATTATTTTTAATTCGCACTCTTTATTACTTCTTGTCGAACGTTGTCAACTTAAAGTCGGCATGTTCTTTTTCGTAAGCTAAAGAATTACCTGTTAATTCTTGGATGAGTTCAATGTTGTAGGGGGTATTGTCCTCAACCGTACTTCTTGCTTCGACCATGTTGTCAGCCTCCATGTAAAGAGTTTGTGTAGTTTCTCTACGAGGATTGACAATCTTGTCTTTTTGATACAAAACTTTGTAAATCATAAATGATTCTCCTTAATTAATGTATAAACGTTCAATTTTGAGTGAAAATACTCAATAGCTAATAAAAATTTTATCATATTTATAAAAGTAAGTATATAAATATGTTTGAATCGATTTTGCATTGGAAATTTTTGTTGATTTTTTTAGTAATAATATTGACGTAAAATAACATAGGTTGTACCATGAACTTGTAGTGAATGATTAATAAACTCATTTACTCGCTATAAGAAGTCTCTTCAATCTTCTTAATTCCCAATGTATGAGCCACTGGTTTAGTCGCCCAGTGGTTTTTTTGTATTAAAAAAGCCTGCAAATGCAGGCTTTATTTTTGTTTAAATAACAATTAAGAAATTACTACTGTATCTTCTTTAAGGTCGTATGGATTTTGTCTGTTAATTCTGTCGTAGAACAAGTGACCATTTAAGTGGTCGATTTCGTGAGAAGATACGATAGCTGGATAATCCTTTAAACGAATAGTCTTTTCTTCACCATCAACAGTGTAGTAGTGAATAGTCAACTTATCTGGACGAGGTACATAACCATTAATTACTTCATCAACACTCAAGCAGCCTTCGCCTTCACTTAAACATGCTTGGCGAACTGATTCAGAAATGATTTCAGGGTTAACGTAAACTTCTTTAAAAATAATTTTGCCTTGATCATCAGGAACTAAAAGGGCAGCCATTTGTACGCTTTCGCCAACTTGAGGAGCTGCCAAACCAACACCTGCTCTAAGTTGATGTTTTTCAGCAATCTTAGGATCTTGTGAGTTGATTAAGTATTCCATCATATCGTCTGCTAATTTTTTGTAATGATCGCTAAGTGGAAATGTAAGTGGCTTAGCAACTTTGCGCAATACAGGATCGCCGTCGCGCACGATATCTTTCATTAAAATCAAAATAATTACTCCTTTATAAAAATTAGATCTAACTATATTTTTACCATAATTTAAAGGATTTTGCTTGGTTTAAGATAAAATAAATCAAAAGTTAACTGATTGTTAAGCGTTGACCCGCGTGCAGTTAGGTGGTAAAATTCACTAACGTAACTATACAGATCTAAAAAGAAGCACTTCGATAAAGCGCAGAAGCGTTACCGAAACTGTGGCCTAGTCACAGTTTTTTTATTGAAGAGTGGGGAGGAATACTTTTGTCAGAAAAAAGAAGAGACGATCTTAGAAATATCGCTATTATTGCCCACGTTGACCACGGTAAAACTACTTTGGTTAACCAATTATTGAAGCAATCCGATACTTTGCCAGAACACATGAATCTGGAAGATCGTGCTATGGACTCAAACGCCATTGAACGTGAACGTGGTATTACTATTTTGTCAAAGAACACTGCTGTTCGTTACAAGGATACTACTATTAATATCTTGGATACACCAGGACACGCTGACTTCGGTGGTGAAGTAGAACGTGTTATGCACATGGTAGACGGAGCATTACTTTTGGTTGATGCTTACGAAGGCCCAATGCCACAAACTCGTTTCGTATTGAAAAAGGCCTTAGAAGCTGGTGTAAAGCCAATTGTTGTTTTGAACAAGATTGATCGTCCAGGCGCTCGTCCTAAGAAAGTTTTGGATGACGTACTTGAACTCTTCATTGAATTAGGTGCTAACGATGAACAACTTGACTTCCCAGTTGTTTACGCATCAGCTTTGAATGGTACTTCATCATATGATCCAGATCCAAGTACTCAAAAGGAAACTATGGATCCTATCTTTGATACCATTATTAAGAATATTCCTGCTCCAATCGACAACTCAGATGAACCACTTCAATTCCAAATCACTATGCTTGATTGGGATGACTACGTTGGTCGTATTGGTGTAGGTAGAATTTACCGTGGTAAGGTTAAGGTTGGCGACAACATCACTGTTATGAAGCGTGATGGTTCAACTCAAAACTTCCGCGTTACCAAGTTATTTGGTTACTTTGGTTTGAAGCGTAACGAAATTAAGGAAGCTAAGGCCGGCGATATCGTTGCCATCAGTGGTATTAATGATATTTACGTTGGTGAAACTATTGCTTCAGCAGATCATCCAGAAGCATTACCACTTCTTAAGATCGATCCACCAACACTTCAAATGGACTTTGTTGCTAACGACTCACCATTTGCTGGTCGTGAAGGTGACCAAGTAACTCCTAAGAAACTTGAAGACCGTTTGATTCGTCAAACTCGTACTGATGTTTCTTTGAAGGTTGAACCTACTGATCAATTAAACGCTTGGACTGTTTCAGGTCGTGGTGAACTTCACCTTTCAATTTTGGTTGAAGAACTTCGTCGTGAAGGTTTCGAATTACAACTTTCACGTCCTAAGGTTATTTACCGTGAAATTGATGGTACTATGTGTGAACCATTTGAATCTGTTCAAGTTGATACTCCAGACGAATACGTTGGCTCAGTTATTGACTCCCTTTCACAAAGAAAAGGTGAAATGCAAAACATGGAATCAACTGGTAACGGCCAAACTCGTCTTGAATTCTTAGTTCCATCACGTGGTTTGATTGGTTACAACAACGAATTCATGTCACAAACTGGTGGTTACGGTATTATGAACCACACCTTTGCAGCTTACAAGCCAGTTGTTAAGAACTGGAACCCAGGCCGTCGTAACGGTGCTTTGGTATCAATTAACCAAGGTCAATCAACTACTTACTCACTTCAATCAGTTGAACAACGTGGTGAATTATTCATCGGTGCTGGTGTTGAAGTTTACGAAGGTATGATTGTTGGTCAATCAAGTCGTGAACGTGATATCGCAGTTAACGTAACTAAGGGTAAGAACTTAACTAACACCCGTGCTGCTGGTAAGGACCACGCTGCTGCAATTAAGACACCAAAGACTTTGACTCTTGAAGAAGCTATTGAATTCTTGAACGATGATGAATACTGTGAAGTAACTCCAGAATCAATTCGTTTACGTAAGAAGATCTTGAACACTTCAGAACGTCAAAAGGCTGACAAGAAGCGTAACCGTGCTAAATAATTATTTTTACATAATTACTAAAAAGTCATTGCTTAATAGAAGCAATGGCTTTTTTGTTTTATAATGAAAAAGTATTATTTCACATAAAGGGGCAACGCTCGTGCGTCGAAAATTAAATTATCTTAATTACCGAATCTTTATTCCTTACCTGATTTTGGTAGTAATTGGAATAATTTTGGTATATTCAGCTAGTTCTGATATTTTATTAGTTAATGGTTTTAAGCCAGATGTTTATGGAATAAGACAAGCGATTTATGCTGCAGTGGCATTTTTTTGCTTTGGTATTCCATTTTTTGCGGTGAAGCTAAAAGTAATTAAAAATCCTAAATTTGTAGCAGGCTTTTTAATAATTTGTATTTTGATGCTTTTTTGGCTGGTTATATTGAAGTTTGCTCATGTTAGTTCCGCAGAAGTTAATGGTGCCGTGGGTTGGATCAACTTGGGGTTCATTAATTTGCAGCCACTGGAAGTAACAAAATTAGCTTTGGTTATCTATTTGGCTTATGTTCTGGACCGAAGAGATGGGAAGTTTGTTAAAGGCAAAATTAAGGCTAATCTTTCTCATCCAGCAATATTGTCAGCATTTTTAATGTGCTTAGTTATTGTGGAACCTGACTTTGGTGGTACAGCTATTTTATTCATGATTACCTTGGTCATGTTCTCAGTATCAGGTGTGCCGGTTAGATTGGCTGTAACCTGGTTAGTTGGTATTGCTGCTTTAGTGGCAGTAGTCTTTATAATTGTGGTTGCCTGGAATCCTAAGTTTTTGCAAGAAAGCTATCAATTTCAGCGACTAATGTCATTTTTGCATCCCTTCCAACTTGAAAGAAAAGGTGGGGCCCAGCTAGTTAACTCATATTACGCAATTCACAACGGTGGATTATTTGGTGTTGGACTAGGAAATAGTATGCAAAAGCGTGGCTATTTGCCAGAACCTTATACTGACTTTATTTTGTCGATTACTGCTGAAGAAGTTGGTGTTATTCTTACCATTCTTTTAGTAGGTCTCTTATTCTACATGATGTGGGAAATCATGGAAGTTGGTATTAAAGCTGCTTCACAGTTTGAAGCTTTAATTTGTTTCGGTGTTGCTACAATTATTTTTACAGAAGCTTTATTCAATATCGGTGCTGTGTTAGGTCTATTGCCAATTACCGGTGTTACGCTGCCGTTTATTTCATATGGTGGTTCATCAATGATTGTGTTAACTGCAGCAGTTGGCTTAGTCTTAAATGTTTCCGCAAACGAAAAAATGTTACAAGAAAAGGATGAAACGATCGCATGAGTATAAATAAAGAAATCGAAGGTACGCATTTAATTAAACGCGTTGCACTGATTATTTATTTAAAATCAGTAAGTGATCAATACAAATTGCGTCGCTATGGAGATATAGTTTATTTCTCTAAAAAGATGAAATATTGCGTGCTCTATGTTAGTCGCAGAGATGCTAAAGAAATTCAAAGAGAAATTGCTAGTCTTGATTTTGTTACTTATGTAGAAATATCAGCTGAAGATCAAGTTGATTTAAATAGTGAACATATTGAAAAGCAAATAGCTGATATGGCAAAAGAAGCTGAAGAAAAATTGCAATTAGAACAAGAGAAAAATGAGGATCAGATACAATGAGAATTATTTCAGGAAAGTATGCTAAAAGAAATTTATTTACTTTAAAAAGTAATCGTACTCGGCCAACTAGCGATAAAGTAAAAGAATCCTTGTTTAATTCACTTGGCCAATTTTTTAACGGTGGCTATGTCCTTGATTTATATGCAGGTAGTGGTGCTTTAGGAATTGAAGCTGTATCAAGAGGATATGATCATGCTAGTTTGGTAGATATTAACCATGCTGCATGTTCAATTATTAAGAAAAATGTAGCTCTTACCAAAGAAGAAGACCGTTTTGAAGTCTATAACATGCGCAGCTCAGCCGCACTCAAACTTTTTGAGGAAAATGGACAAAGGTTTGATTTAGTATTTTTGGATCCACCTTATGCTAAAGAAAAAATAGCTAAAGATATGCAAAAGATGGATGAATTAGGCTTATTAAATGATGGTGCAACTATTGTTGCAGAAACTGATGATCATACTGAATTAGGCTCAATTGCAGGCTTCTCTTTAGTTAAAGAGCATCGTTTAGGCAAGACTATCGTGAGAATTTATCGAAAGGATAAATAATGACTATCGCACTTTTTCCAGGGAGCTTTGATCCGATTACTAATGGTCATGTCGAAACTGCTAAAAAAGCTGCAGAAATCTTCGACAAAGTATATGTTGTGGCGATGACGAATACATCTAAGCATTATTTATTTACTGCAGAGGAGCGGGCTGATTTTATTAGGGATGCATTGAAGGATGTATCTAATATTGAAGTCTTAGAAAAGCCGGACATGTTAACAACTGACTTAGCTCACGAATTACATGCTAAAGTTATGGTTCGCGGTGTACGCAATAGTGAAGATTTTCTTTATGAACAACAGATTGCGGGCATTAATAAAAGACTAGCTCCTGATATTAATACAGTTTTATTGTTTAGCAGTCCAGAAAATTCTTTTGTTGCTTCAAGTATGATTAAAGAATTGGCTAGATTTGACCAAGATGTACAGCAATTTTTGCCAGAAAAAGCTGCTAAAGCATTGAGAGAGAAACTAAATCATGAAGAAACAAAATAAATCAAAACGATTACGCAATTGGCTCATTGCAATTATTGCAGTAGTAGCAGTTGCGTTTTTGGCATTTTGGCCAACTGATTATTATATTGAATCACCTGGTGAGGCGGTTCCTGTAGGGCAATTTATTAAATCAAAGAATAAAAAGCCTAATAATCTCTATTTGGTAACTGTAAGTATCACAAGTAGACCAGCTTCGATTTTGCAATATTTGTGGAGCTATACCAGACCATATAATGATCGTGTACCTAGTAAGGAATTATTGGGTGGCCAAACAAATGCTCAATACAATGAATTACAGAATTGGTACATGGAAACTAGCCAGCAAAACGCTATTTATTATGCGGCTAAAAAAGCTGGTAAAAAACACAGCTTAAAATATCTTGGCGTTTATGTCATGGAAGTTCAAAAGGGCTCTAGCTTTAAAAAGAAGCTCCAAATTGGCGACACGGTTTTAGGCGCTAATGGTCATCGCTTCCATTCAACAGAAGAAATGATGTCATATTTGCGTAAGCAGAAGATAGGCAGCCGAGTAAAGATTTCTGTTTTAAGAGGCAAAGAGAAGAAACAGTTTACTGGTAAAATTGTTAAGGTTAAAGGCACTAACAAGCCAGGTATTGGCATTCAGTTAGTAGAACATGTGGAAGTCAAAACTAAGCCTAAATTATCAATTAATGCTGGTGAGATAGGCGGACCTTCTGCAGGCTTGATGTTTACGCTAGAAAGCTATGAAGTCTTTACTAAGCAGAACCTAAGCCATGGTCATAAAATTGCCGGTACAGGAACAATTGCGCCAAATGGTAAAGTCGGGATTATCGGCGGAGTTGATAAAAAAGTGGTTGCAGCTAGTCGAGAAGGAGCAGAGGTCTTCTTTGCACCAACTGATTCGACTGAAGTTAAGAAGAGTCAAACTAACTATGCAGTAGCTAAACGAACTGCTAAGAAAATTCATACTAAGATGAAGATTGTCCCAGTTGACAATTTTGATGACGCACTCAACTATTTAAAAAAGCATTATAACTAAAAAATAAAAGTCCAGAAAAAATTCTGGGCTTTTTTTGCGTAATAAATAGTAGAGGTGAATAATATGAATTTTGAAAAAATAAAGGAATTTGCAATTGAAAAGAAAGTGTATTTGATTGCAGCCGGAATTTTATTATTGGGCTTTTTTTATTTTAGAAAAGGTGATAATCAAGAAAAGAATAGTGAAATAGAGAATGCTCAGTTGATGCAAAAAAACAGTTCTTCATCAAGTGGATCGATGGAAAATATGACGAGTGGTTCAGCTTCTAGCAAATCTAAAACTGTAACCTGTGATATTTCTGGAGCAGTAAAGCATGAAGGTGTTTATACTCTGAAGAATGGTGCAAGACTGCAGGAGCTAATTGAAGCAGCAGGAGGAACAACGAGCAGAGCTCAATTGAAGGCAATTAATCGTGCGGTTTTATTAAAGGATCAAGATAAGATTCATATTCCATATAAAGGTGAAAAAGTGGAAAATGCCGCAACAGTTGGTGCTGGAAGCCAAGCAACTTCTGCCAGTGGTGAATCAAGTTCAGCGCAAAAAGAAAATGGTGAAAAAGTCAACTTAAATACGGCTAGTGCGGCTGATTTACAAAAATTGAATGGAATTGGTGAAAAGAAGGCAGAACAGATCATTGCTTATCGCGAGCAAAAAGGTTCTTTTAAAAAGATAGAAGATTTAATGCAGGTATCTGGAATAGGAGAAAAAACATTTGCAAGTCTCAAAGACCAATTGGCTATTTAAAAATGATGCTGGGCTTTATTTGATTGTAGCCTTATTGCTGGTCGCTCTATCTTTTTGGATATTTGTAAGTGATTCAATTTTTCAGAAACTCGTTTGTATTCTTTTTAGTGTCTATTTTTTATTTTTGTTGGTCAAAAAATATCGTGCAAATGGTCAAGTTATTGCTTTAGTACTTCTTTTATTTGCAAGTGCTGTGTTTTTGGATAAGAGAGTAGCTAATTTTGAATTAACTAAGCAGACTCATATCAAAATATATCCTGATCAAGTCCGTGTTAAAGATAATTTTTTATCAGGAATTGGTCATTTTAAAGATAGGGAAATTTTAATTGCCGGTAAAATTGCTGATGAGCAGAAAAAAATCTTAAAAAGCGGACAACCGATTATCATGAGTGATATCGATGGTAAATGCGAACCGATTGAACCAGCGACCAATATTGGTGAATTTAATTATCAAAATTATTACGCGGCTAAAAAGATATTTCAGCGAGTTAAATTTACTAATATGCAAATGATCAGTGTTAAACCTGATTTAATTGGAAAACTGCATCAATTACGGTACCAGTTACAAGAATATTTTAATAAGATGCCGCAGTTGTTAGGCTTTTTTGCTAGTGAACTAATTTTGGGTGAAAATAATGCACAAGAAAATCAAGAAGTTTTAACTAATTATCGTGATTTAGGGGTAATTCACTTGCTAAGCATTTCGGGTTTGCACGTTGGAATATATGTATTAATTATTAGTACTCTATGCTACAGCCTAAAAATGACGGATGAAGAAACGTTTTTATTTTGTGCGTTGATTTTGCTATTAGGAATTTTCTTAAGCAATGGGCAAGCAGGATTTGTGCGGGCGAGCTTAACTTATGCTTTAGGCAAAATTTGTAAATATAAGGGCTATCATCTTGCACCAGTTGATTTATTAGGATTAACGTGTGTCATTCATATGCTGTGTGTCCCGCGACTATTTATGGCTGCAGGAGCACTGCTAAGCTACATATTAGCTTTAGGGTTGCAATTAACCGATTCTTTTAGTGGAATAAAGCAGTCAATTTTACTTAATTTACTATTAACTCCGCTTTTACTTTTATTTTTCTATCAAGTCAATTTTTTAACAGTGCTATTCAATATGCTGGTTGTGCCATATTTTAATTGGGTTGTAATGCCACTAGCTTTTATTAACGCGTTGACTTTTGGTTTTACGCAAAAGCTGGCACCAGTTTTTGAAAGAATTTTAGAATTAGGGGAACAGCTTATAGGGAGACTTTCTAAAACTAAATTAGGCTTACTTGATTTTGGACAGATTAACTGGTGGCAATGCTTACTTTTATTGATTGTCATGGCCTATTTAATTATTGCGTTAAGAGAAAAGCCAGAATGGAATTTTAACGCTAAAAAAATTGGTGCAATTTTATGCGTTTTGTACGCTGTTTTCTTTAGCATGATCCATTTTCCATTGCGCGGCCAAGTAACGTTTATTGATGTAGGACAAGGTGACAGTATTTTAATTACTACACCGTTTCCGCGCAAAGCTTATTTAATTGATACAGGCGGCAAGCTTAATTTTAGTGGTAAAAAAATCACGCCGCAGATTAATCGAATTACGATCCCTTTTTTAAAAAGTCAGGGGATTAATACCTTGGATGGTGTTTTTGTTTCTCACCAAGATGCTGACCATGTGGGAGATTTAGGACCACTGTTAGAGCAGGTTAGGGTAAAAAAGTTGTTTATGGCACAAGGCTTGATTAAAAATCCGTCTTTTCAAAAGAGAATTGATGGCAGAATTAAGCATACTGAATTAGTAGAATTATTGGCGGGGATGCAGGTAAAAGAACCACAGATTACTTTTAATGTTGTTTATCCATATCAGCCAGGAAAAGGTAAAAATGAAGACTCATTGAGTTTATTTTTTAGGCTAGCAAATAGAAATTGGCTATTTACTGGAGACTTAGGACAAGAAGGAGAGAGTGAAATAATGCAGAAAACAGCTTTAAAAGTAGATTATTTCAAATTAGGACACCACGGCAGTAAAACGTCTTCTAAACCAGAATTTTTAAAAGCCATTCAACCTAAGATGGTCTTTATTTCAGCCGGACGAAATAATCGCTTTGGTCACCCACATCAAGAGACGCTGATGACGTTAGCCAGTCAACAAATCCCATGGGTTTCAACTCAAGACTGTGGTATGATTAGCTGGTATTATGGTGGAATGAAAGAACCAGAATTTAATTACTTTTTGAAGCGGGGTAAAAAATGACCTTACTTTCTTTATTTAAAAATACAAATAATAATAATCCGCACACTTTAATTTGGAGTGAAGATGATTTTGTTAATGATTATCTCGCTAAGTCTTATGCAAAAGAGGATCAGTTTAAAGACCTTGAACATGTAATTGTTGATTGCGAAACGGATGGCTTGGATGAGTTAATTGCTAGCTTAACTGAATCTAGTTTGTTTAGTGAACAAAAGCTAATTATGGTTAAAAATCCATTCTTTTTGACAGCTAAGGTACCTAAAAAATATCAAAAGCAAATTAATGATTTAGTGAAGATCTTTGAAAATTTGTCGGATCTAGAAGATGTAATTGTGATTGTAGCTTCATATGAAAAGCTTGATCGACGTAAAAAACTCACTAAAACTGTTTTAAAACAATTTAATGTAGTGGAGCCTAAAATTCGTTCTTATGAAGTAGGAGCCATTACTAAGGCACTCATTAAAGCGGAAGGCTACACAATTACGCAATCTGCGCTGCAGTTATTAATTGAACGTAGCGACCAAGTGATGGATACCGTTTTAAGCAATTATCAAAAATTGAAGATGGCGGCGGTCGACAACAAGATTACAGAAAAATCTGTCATGCAAAATGTTGACTTATCACTTGCACAAAATATTTTTGCTATCTTGGAATCGGCTTTGAATCACAATTATCAAGAAGCGATTGAGCGATTAGAGAATCAATTAAGAGAAGGGACTTCTCCAATTCAATTACTTGCCGTATTTGAAAATCAGTTAGAATTATTGCTAGTGGTTAAAATTTTAGCTCAAAGAGGTCGTAGTGAACCGCAAATAGTTAAAGAGCTTGGCGTGCACCCATACCGAGTAAAGTTAGCTTTAAAAAATAGATTGAAGATTGTTAAATTAGAAAAATTATTGCGGGATGCAATTGAACTAGAATTTAATTATAAAAATGGGACTTATCATGAAGATAATTTCCTGAAGTTATTCGTCTTAAATGTATAAAAATAAAAAAAGAGAGAAGATCGAAATCTTCTCTCTTTTTTGGATTAGTAATAAGTATTTAATTACTTGTTTGCTAATTTGTTTAAACGACTCTTGTCACGAGCAGCCTTGTTCTTGTGGATTAAGCCTTTTGAAGCAGCCTTGTCCAAAGCGCGAACAGCTTCTAAATGCAATTTGGAGACGTCTTCTTTACTATCAGTTTCAATAGCGTTCTTAAACTTCTTAACAGCAGTTCTTAACTTGCTTAATTCAGAAGCGTTACGTTCTCTAGCAGCGTTTTGCGTCTTAACACGTTTAATAGCTGATTTGATTTGTGGCATGAAATTCACCTCCAATGATTTAGAAATTTACTTCATACATTATACTTAAGAAGTATCTTGGATGCAAGGTAATTTATGCTTGCTTTTTGAAAAAATAATGTGTATCATATTTTTTGTTGTGAACCATTAACGCTGTTTATTTGCTCACGCCGACGATAGACGTTGTTAATGGCAATTATTTATATGAAAGGTGAAATATATTATGGCTATTTCAAAGACTGAAAAAGACAACATTATTAAAGAATACGCAACTCACGAAGGTGACACTGGTTCAGTAGAAGTACAAGTTGCACTTTTGACTGCAGACATCAACAACTTGACTGAACACATGAAGAACCACAAGCACGACCACCACTCATACGTTGGTTTGCTTAAGAAGATTGGTCACCGTCGTAACTTGCTTCGTTACTTAGAAAATAACGATATCAACCGTTACCGTGAATTAATCAAGAAGTTAGGTCTTCGTCGTTAATTTTAACGATAATAGAGAGAGTCAGCCGCTTGGCTGGCTTTTTTTGTATCTGTCATATTTTCCTTGTTTATGCTAAAATTGAAACAGATTATTTTTACGTTGTGATCGATTGATCCATAAGAAAATTAAATATTTTAAATAGAAAAGGAAATATAATGGCTAATCAACTTAAGATTATGATCTTGAGCGGTGTTCGTGAACAAGGAAAAGACATGTTTGCCGTTCAAGTTAATGATGAAATTTTTGTTCTTGATGCCGGATTAAAGTATCCTGATAGTTCTTTATTTGGTATCGATGTCGTAATTCCTGATATGGATTTCTTTGAACAATACGGGGATCGAGTAGCAGGAATCTTTATAACTCATGGACATGCTGATTCAATCGGAGCTTTGCCTTACATTTTGAGAAAGTATGATATTCCAGTATTTGGTTCACAATTAAGTATTGAACTTGCTAAGATTGAAGTTCAACGCGAGAACAAGCACCGTAAGAATAGTTTATTCCACGTAATTGATGCTGATACTGAAATTGATTTTAAGAATGCAAGCATCTCTTTCTTCCATACTACGCACTCAATTCCAGATTCACTTGGTATTGATGTACATACTCCAGAAGGCGAAATCGTTTATACTGGTGACTTCAAGTTTGATCCAACTGCAGCTAAGAATTATCACACTGATATGGATCGTTTGGCAGAAATTGAACATAAGGGTGTACTTGCACTTTTAAGTGACTCTTCTAACGCAGAAGCTTCTTTCCCTAATGCATCTGAACAAGATATTGGTAACTTTGTTACTAACGTATTTAGAAACGCTAAGGGTAGAATTATTGTTGCAGCTAAGGCTTCAAACTTGAATCGTGTTCAAGAAGTTTTAAATGCAGCTCAAGCTACTGGCAAGAGAGTATTACTTACTGGTCGTGATTTAGCTAAGATTGTAAGAACCTCTATGAAGTTAGGCTATTTGGATGTGCCAGATGGACTTTTAATGCGCGTTAAGGATTTGAAGACTGTTCCTGATGACAAGACTGTTATCTTGGAAACTGGTCGAATGGGTGAGCCATTAAATTCTTTGCAAAAGATGGCTAAAAAGCGCCACAGTATGATTACCATTCATAAAGGCGATTTAGTCTTTATCGCTACTACACCATCTCATTCAGTTGAAACAATGGTAGCTGAAACTAGTGATTTGGTTTATAAAGCTGGTGGTACTGTAATTCAACTTGGCCGCAACATTCATACTAGTGGTCACGCTACAGGCCGTGATATTCAATTATTAATTGATACTTTAAAGCCTAAGTTCTTAATTCCTGTAATCGGCGAATACCGTTTACTTGAAATTGTCCGTGACTTAGCTATTAAGGCTGGCATGAATCCAAAGGATATCTACATTACCAAGAATGGTGATTGTCTAGATTACGACTTCAAGAAGAAGCGTTTCTATCTTTCTGATCCTGTTCCAGGTGAAGATACTATGATTGACGGTTCAAGTGTTGGTGACGTCGGCAATATTGTTTTGCGTGATCGTGAAGTCTTATCTGACGACGGTATCTTTATTGCGGTTGTAACTATTGACCGTAAGAAGAAAAAGATTATTGCTGAACCTAAAGTTACTAGTCGTGGTTTTGTTTATATCAAAGCTAACCGTCAATTAATGAGCGACTCAATTGAAGTAATTAAAAAGGCAATTAACAGCAATTTCGAACACAAGAAGTTTGACTGGACTGAATTAAAGCAAGACATCCGCAGCGATTTGGAGAAGTTCTTATACAAGAGAACTAATCGTCGTCCAGTGATTTTGCCAGTTGTTATGGAAGTAAACCAAAACCGTCATCGTGCAATGCAAAAACGCAATGAAAAAGCACAAAATGACAACAAATCAGCTGCTAATAAGTCAAAGTCTAATTCTAAAAGACAATCAAATAAAAAGAACGAAAATACTAAGAGTAAGGAAAAATAAGGATCTATGACATCAATTAGTCAACAAAACTTATTGAAACTTGCTGAAGAAAATAAACGCAAAGGCGACATAGATGCTGCTATTCAAAATCTAGAAGAAGCACTTCGCGTTAGATGTGATTCTGCAGCTCTGTGAGCTATATTGCGCTAATAAACAAGAAGATCAGGCATATGCTTTAATTAAAGAAGAGCCTGATCTTTTTTCGGATCAGCGAGTTTATCAAGCATATTGCAAAATTTTACAGAAAAACAATTTTTTAATAGAAGCTTTGCAGCTTAAAAATATTACAGGATTGGATTTACCAGTTAATGTTGAACCGGTTTCTGAGGACAAGCAGCAGCGTATTATGCAAAACTTTAAGCAAAAAAAGCAGGTTAACCAAGCTGATTTTGAAAGTTTACACAAATTAAATCTGATTAATTTTAAAACTTTTGCTCAAAGTGTTCTTTTAGATCCAACACCGGACTTTGCTTTGCGTTTAGCGCTATGCGAAGATCTTGTTCGTTTGGGACTAAAAGATGAATTCAAGGTTTGGATAGTAGGTAACTTAGAAGAATTTGTTCCTGCTAATACGCCTTTATTAGAAAAAGAACCAGCATATCGTGAAATAATTTCATCAATTGGCTCACGCTTTGCACATAATCCAAGTCAATTGCCTTTGATGATTGGAGAAACCAACTTAGTAGTTGGCAGTCTGTATCCTGAAATAAAAAAATATGTTGATGAACCCGATAGTTTTGCCAGTGATTTGGTATCTTATTTGCAAACAAAAGATGGCCGAAATCATCAGAAATTATTTGAAAAGATATATCAGCATTTACCAAAATAAAAAATAAGCAAAAAAGGTTTACTTTTTTCGACTATTTAGTATAATTAGCAAAGGATATTTTCGTTAGGCAAGTTCGCTTAAGCTTTTTTACTAGGCATTTGCCGAAGAAAGTAGTACAATATTCAACAGAGAATTATCCGTTAACTTATCTCAACGGACTTCTTGCAAATTTACAGGAGGGTCATTTTAATGGCAGAAAAAGAACATTACGTTAGAACTAAGCCACACGTAAACATTGGTACTATCGGTCACGTTGACCACGGTAAGACCACTTTAACTGCGGCTATTACTACTGTTTTAGCTGACAAGGGTTTGGCTAAGGCTGAAGATTACTCACAAATCGATGCTGCACCAGAAGAAAAGGAACGTGGTATCACTATTAACACCGCCCACGTAGAATACGAAACTGAAAATCGTCACTACGCTCACATGGACGCTCCAGGCCACGCCGACTACATCAAGAACATGATTACCGGTGCTGCACAAATGGATGGTGCTATCTTAGTTGTTGCTGCAACTGATGGTCCTA